>JBBRHU010000025.1:0-17352 GCA_038222255.1 Fimbriimonadales bacterium
ACTCTCAGTTCGGCTCAGCGGCGCTTTGAGCCTGACAATAACTGACTCGAAGCCAGTTCGCTTGTTTGCGCTCAGTGACTGGGCAACAAAGCGGTCTGTGCCCGCACTCTTTGGTGAGGCGAAGACCACGCTAGATGCCACAAGTCCAACCAGAGCAAGGCCAAGCCTTGAGCGTCCTCTCGGACTGCTAAATGGTTCTGTCTTAGGTTTCTTCAATATTCCTTCCGAGATCGCAACATCGGTAGCCGGCTGCCCTGCGAAGCGATTGCTCCATTTAGGTCCGTGGCTTTGCGCCCCGAGCTTTCGCGAAGTTTGCATTTTCAGTTGCGATAAGTGAATTTTATGTTTAGCAGTCATCCAATACAGAGATCGGATGGTGCACTATTCACTAATATCATTATCGGAGAAGTACGGACAATTAGAACTGTCCTATCTACCTGGATGTACAAAGCAATAAGATTGCAGTTACATTACATGTAGTATAGACTAAGCTGCTCGTTGGTAAATGCGCAATGAATTCAGCTTTCGCTGAATCTTTTGCGCCTGAAGAGACTGGTCAGCGGCCTTAAGCAACTTTGCACAGGTCTCCCCATCATGCGGGAAACAAGCGACTCCGGTCGCCGCTCGAAGGGAAAGTTGTCCCAGCTTGAGGTCAATCAGGTTCGGATCAAGTGCCGCAATCTCTGATTCGATCTTTTGAACGAACCTCCGCGCTTCGGTCTCATCCGCACCGTTGAGGAGGATGAGAAAGTCGTCCCAACGATAGCGAGCAATGATTCCATCTTGGCCAACCAATGCTGATAGTCGGTGTGCAATCTTCATTATGAGATCATCACTTGCCTTCGCTCCGAAGTGATCAGTCACACATTTGAAACTCTCCATATCGACGCAGAGTAATGCAAAAGTAGTTGGGCTTTCGGAGGCGCACCGAGTTTCAAGCTCGTTCGTAATCGTCTCGATACGGGGTAATCCGGTAACCGAATCATGAGGTCCGACACGCATCTTTGACTGCCGAACGCCTCGATGAATCGCTGAAGCTGCGGCAGAAGCGATCAGTTCTAGCCGTTCTAGGTCGACCGACGAGAAGGCTTCGGCATCGGCATGATAAAGGTTGATTGTTCCGAGCACCTCTCCATCGCTGACGAGCGGGACGATCGCCGCAGAGTGGAGCTTCGTCCATTGGGCAGAGGCGGAGGAGGCAAGCAGCAGGTCGTCTTGGTCAAACGGGCCAACGTATGGGATCGCGTCACGGGCGACAACCCACGAACGACTGAATGGGTTCAGGGTGCTTGAGGTCGAGAAGAACTCATGGTTTGGACCGACGGCGGTCGCAGCATTAAGCCGAGGCAATACTTCATCCTGAAGCATAAAGAGACATGCCGAGCCATGATAGATTGCCTCAAGCTTTCGGGCGAGCAAATTCACCGTCTCGGATAGTCCTAATCCAGCAGATATTGTCGGCGCGATTTCATAGAGTGCCCAGAGTTCGGCCGATGTGCGTGCGATGTCGCGTACAGCTCGAGCGTTTACATTGGCCGATTCAAGAGTTGGCACTTTCTCTGCAAGTGGGCCTTCACCCACCTCGGCCATTTCATGAATGACTCGATCGATAACATTAGTAAAGGCTTGAACAACAACCCCATCGAAGTGGGTGCCGACGTCCTTGATAATGACGCCAAGGGCTCGTTCGTGAGTCCATGCACTGCGGTAGGCACGAGAAGAGGTCAGTGCGTCATACACATCGGCTACGGCGAGGATTCGTGCATTCAGAGGAATCTCCTCGCCCTTCAAGCCCTCTGGATATCCGGTTCCATCCCATTTTTCGTGGTGGTATTTGACGACTGGAATCACCGGCCAAGGGAACTCGACAGGCTCAAGAATGGCAGCTCCAATTTCGGGGTGCTTCTTGATCTGATCGAACTCTTCTTCGGTCAATCGGCCAGGCTTAAGCAAAACGTGCTCGGGCACCCCGAGTTTTCCGATGTCGTGCAATAGTGCGCCGGTGTTGACTGCTTCAAGCTCATCACCCGTAAATCCCATCTCGATGGCGATCGCGACCGCATAACGTTGGACACGCAGAATGTGCTGGTGAGTGTATTGATCCTTTGCATCAACAGCTAGTGCAAGGCTCTTGATGGTTGAAAGGTACAGGTCCGCGAGTTGAGCTTGCTTCTGTTGAACTTCTTCAAGGTGCTTAACTTTTTCCTCAGCCCGTGCAGCATGAACGCTGTAGGACTGGTGGAGGAAGTAGCCTACCGGAGCAAGGAACAAGATAAAGGTCGAGAGATTGTGTCCGAACGCGAGGATCGAGACCGCGCTGATGCAGGCCCCTGCGAAGAAGCTCGGCGCCGTCCACATAAACGTCTCTCGCCAAACTCGAAACGGGTTCTTCGACGCGCAGATGCCGATGATGATCGACACGCCGCCGGTATTCACGACATAGTATGTGAGCGTCGAACATGCGACTGCGAGGAACGTGTCCTCCTGGCGCATCGCAAGTCCGCCGTGGTTGAGTGAGACGTAGACAAGACTTCCAAGCAACGCCTGGATGGCCATGATGGCGACATTGAAGACGAGCTGAAATACTGGCTGGCGAGTGGGGAACAAACACCCCGCACAACAAGAAATCACGCCTAGCAGCACCGCCATGCCCACTCCAAAGTGGAGCATTCCTGCGAAGGTGATTACGAACCCGAGAGACATCGACACGGCTTCTTGCGCCTTCGCTCTCTGAAAGAGCGAAACCTTTCGCCCTCCGGCGAAACCGGCGAGCGCTAAGAAGACAGCGGATTCCAACAATCCCTGTGAAACGGAGAATCGCCCCAGAAAGGGAAGTGAAGCGCATGCGAGAAGTCCGAGCAGGCAAATCAAGGCCCAATAGGCTTTTGCTCTCACCGGCATCCCTTGGAACGTCATCGAAATTCTCCACGTCACCATGGGGTGACCGAGGGTGTTATTCCACGGGTATTGGCGGAACTAACATGAATTTTTTAGGGACAGCGAGTCCAAAATTTGACTTCTGTGGCGACTGAACGAGGACCGCTGGATTCAAACCACAATGAGGAGCGGTTGCATTTGAGCAGATATTCAAAACCGACCCACGAACACCAGTAGACTCCAAAAATGGTCTGGACGCTGCTGTCACTACTCCCGAATCACTTCAAGATTGAACTCGCACGTCCGCCCCAACCAAGTCCCAATCGCAATTGGGAGAATGTCGGGAACGATAAAGGTGGCACTCGCTATGCGTCATTGCCCCAAATAAATCGGGACAACGTGAAACAGCTTCAGGTCGCTTGGACCTATCACACTGGCGACGCAGCCGCATTTGGAACGACCATCGAGTGCACCCCAATCGTTGTCGATGGGGTCATGTACTTAACGACAGTAAAGATCAAGGTCGTCGCTCTCGATGCAGCGACCGGCAAAGAACTCTGGACTTACGACCCTGGCGCAAGAGGAGTCAATCGGGGGGTCGGTTACTGGTCAGACGGCAAGCGTGGTGGCGCGCGTCGCATCATCCTGGCGACCGGAGATGGTCGACTGATTTCGCTCGATGCTCAAGATGGAAAACCTGACGTAACGTTCGGCGAACAAGGAGTCGTGAACCTCCGCGCTGGGCTCGAGGGAGACGTCAGCAAGTTGCAGTACGGCTCGACGTCTGCTCCCGCAATCTTCGAGGATCTTGCGATCATTCCCATCATCAACGCGGAGGCACAGCCGGGCGCACCTGGAGATATTCGCGCCTTTAATGTCCGCACGGGAAAGGAGGCTTGGCGCTTCCACACGGTACCTAGACCAGGGGAAGCGGGCCACGAGACGTGGGACGGAGACGGATGGAAAGCTCGATCTGGGGTCAATGCGTGGTCGGGCTACACGGTCGACACCAAAAACGGAATCGTCTTTGCCGGACTTGGCTCGGCAGCGTCTGACTTCTACGGTGCAGACCGCACGGGTTCAAATTTGTACGCCAACAGCACAGTTGCTTTAGACGCTAGAACCGGAAAACTCAAGTGGCATTTCCAAACAGTACATCACGATGTATGGGATCACGACCTGCCCTGCCCGCCTGTGGTGTGCACAGTGAGGCGAAACGGGAAGACCATCGAGGCTGTTGCCCAACCCACAAAAACTGGGTTCATCTTTGTCTTCGATCGACACACTGGCAAGCCGATCTATGATGTGGTTGAAGTTCCCGCTCAACCCTCTACACTCACCGGTGAGAAGGCCTGGCCCACACAACCCGAGCCAGTGAAACCACCCGCACTGGAGCCGAGGGTCGTTGCCTTGAATGATCTTACGAACATCTCGCCCGAAGCAAGAGCCTACATGCTGGAAGAGATCAAGAAATATCGATTTGGTAAGCCCTACCTTCCTCCAAGTGTAGAGGGCAGTGTCATCGCTCCCGGGTTCCACGGTGGCGCGACTTGGAGCGGTGCGTCGTTTGACCCCACCACCGGCCTTTTGTACATCAACACGAACAACGCTCCCTTCCTCTGCAAAATGATTCCGAATAGCTCGGGTGGATTTGATTTTGGAGGATACACCTACTTCAACGATAAAGACGGTTACCCGGGAGTGAAGCCGCCCTGGGGAAACCTCACTGCAGTCAACTTAAACACTGGCGAGTTCGCATGGCGCATTCCGCTCGGCGAACATCCAGCTCTAAAGGCAAAGGGGCTTCCCCCGACAGGAACGCAGAACTTTGGGGGCACGATTGTCACATCTGGACAACTCGTCTTCATCGGAGCGACTATGGACGAAAAGTTTCACGCCTTCGATAAAACAAACGGGAAGTTACTCTGGGAGTACCAGCTGCCCGCGGGTGGCTATGCTACTCCGAGCACGTACATGGTGAATGGAAGACAATTCGTAGTGATCGCTGCCGGTGGCGGCGGAAAGCTTGGCACGAAGTCAGGAGACACTTTCATCGCGTTTGCGTTGCCCGTAAAAGCCGGAGGGACAGTCCAGCCATACGCTCGATAAGGATGATCCACTCGTTGAATGAAGAGTCCAGGAAGACTTGAGGAATGAGCAGATCACATTCTTACGCCGTATCGTGCGGTTAGCCGAAACTCGGGAATGAAGCTGAAAAGGATCTAAACCACTTTCGATTCTGCACATGGTAGCCTTTCGCGAATGAAGAGCTTTTTCTTCCTCTTTCTGACCGCGCTCGCACTTCTCGGATGTGATGCGAAGACTGGTTCAAGCGCAAATCTTCCGGCGGTGGCAATTTATCCAGGCGCAAAGATCGTCAGCAATGGAGAGAACAATGGTGTCATTGGCGCAAACCTCGAAGTGGCTGATGCCCCAGCTAAGGTGATCGCCTTTTATGCGAAGGAACTTGGCGTCACTCCCGATCCAAGCGGGGCGGGGAACCTGAAGGGTAAGAAGGGCGGACACGAGCTCACGATCGTGGTTGTTCCTGCGGGACCTGGAAAGACCTCTGTCTCCATCATTCAACCAAAGTGAAACTCAGTTAGGAAGGCTTCCTTGGTGGATTGTTCACTATTGATTGTTTACTAACACTTGTAGGTAGCCTGCGGCTAACGATCATGTTAACCCTCCTGGCTGCAGCAACCTGGTTCGGTCCCGTCAGCGTGACAATGCCGATCGCTTTCACGGGAAATCCCTACGACCCAGAAGAAAACGATATTCGGGTCGAGTTCGTGGGAACGAATGGGGTTAAGGAGAGTCGGTTGGCTTATTTCGTTGGCGAGGGCAAGTTTGCCGCGACTCTCGCCACGAAGTCTGGAGGTTCCTACAAAGCCAACTTCTATCGAAATGGAAAGCTCGTGGCAACCGCGCCCGACTCGGTCAAGATCGATACAGCTCTTCCTCACGGCTACATCGGCATCTCCGGCTCACGATTCAGCTGGACCGATGGCACTCCCTATTTCCCGGTCGGTTACAACTATGCTTGGCGAGGCGTTCCAAACGAAACTGTCGCTCAAGGCCTTACGAAAATGGGGGCAAACGGTGCGAACTGGGCGCGCATTTGGGCGTGCCATTGGGATGGTAAGAATCCCTTCTTCCCAGCTGACAAAGCCACAAAGTTGAAGGGGAGAGAACTCCAACAGGAACCGCTCCAGATGTGGGACGGAGTTATTGCCGCCGCAGAAAAGGCAGACGTCGAATTCCAATTCGTCCTCTTCCACCACGGTCCATACAGCACCACGACCGACTCAAACTGGCGTGATCACCCTTGGAACAAGGCGAACGGCGGATTTCTTGCTGATCCAACCGACTTCTTTATCGACCCCGAGGCCAAGCGAAGGTCAAAGATCTGGATCCGATACGCGACCGCTCGCTATGGTCACTCGCCGGCGATCATGTGTTGGGAGCTCTTTAACGAAGTCCAGTGGGTCGACGCAATCAAGAAGAATCCAACTCGGGTCGGCGACGTTGCCGCTTGGCACAAAGAGATGGGCAACTACATCCGCTCGCTTGACCCTTATCATCACCTTGTCACCAGTAGCAGTAACGAAGCCGGCGGAACAGCGGCTGTCTTCGAGACGATGGACTACGAGCAGCCCCACACCTATCCTTCCAACGTGCTTGCCGCAATTGGTGGCACCACATTCAAAGGAAAGCTTGGGTTCTTCGGCGAATTTGGCCCCCCGGCTGGACCGGAGAGCACGTACCGCCCACACGTAAGAGATGGTCTCTACGGAGGGATGCTTGCTGGCCACGCAGGTGCGGGGCAGTTCTGGTTCTGGGATCAAGTCGATCGACGCGGACTCCTTGCGGACTATGCAATCGCTCGAAAGGTGATCGACGAATCAGGGTTGCTCGGTCACACCCAGGCCGTGCCCGTCGCTCTCTCGGTGGAAACTCCCAGAGTAGGCGATCTCGTCCTGGCGCCTGGAGCAGGGTGGGCAAAATCGCAGACGACTTCGATCGCGCTGCCCCTTTCGGACCTTAAGAAGCTCGGCGGTTGGTCGCCATACTTCCAGAGTCTCACGGGGAACAACAAGGGCTGGGCAAGTCCGTTCACGCTCACCTTCAATGCAAAGGCTCCTGGCAAGATCACCTTTGGAATCGGACAGATCTCAACTGGTGGTGGAACCTTGAGGGTGTTCGTGAATGGCACTCAGGCATCCGACAAGAAGTGGGACGCCGGTGCTCGTGGTCGGGAAACTGTGAGCGTTGACTATCCTGCCGGACCGGTCACCATCCGGCTAGAGAATCACGGCCAAGACTGGGTGCAGCTCAACTCGATTACCGTTCCGGGCCAAGCTCCAACAGCGCTCGCGCACGGAATGTCGGACGGTAAGTGGGCGCTCCTGCGGATCGTCGGAAGCGACGCATCTCACGTCCAAGTCAAGGGACTCAACCTAGCTGACGGCACCTACAAGGTTCGCGTGTTCGACTTGCTCAAGGGTGGCACGAGAGATACGACTATGCTCGTTGAGGGTGGTTCGTTCAGCGCCAAGTGGCTCCCGAACGAGTGCGTCTTGGCGTTGTCAAAGTAAACAGGAAAGGACAGTGCGCATGGAGCGAAAGGTAAGCTTGGCTCCATGACGCACTGCGATTTGACATGGCCAGAAACTCAAAGTCCAGACTTGGGCGCCTTGGTCGCGACTCTTAAAGATGGAACGTTGGAGTGGCGGGACAACCTTGGATTGCCCTCTCCAGAAGCCATCATCTGGAGCCCCTATCCGAACGGCCCGAGCATCGGCGGCTTGCTCCTCCACCTCGCGAGTACTGAATTATTCTGGATACAAAAGGTCGCGAATGGTGTCGAGATTTCGCCAGAACATCCGGCCGAGAAGTACGACTCGACGATGGATCAATACCTCCCGCATTGGCCGATCCCGCCCAACGAGCCCATCCAGTGGTATTTCAAGATTCAAGACGATACACGTACGGAGATGATCGACCTGATCTTGGCTCACAACGACCCTTCTAGAGGTTATGAGAACAGGCGGGGTTCATTTACCTACCGCTGGATTCTCGCTCACATCGTCGAACACGACTCCTACCATGGCGGGCAGGCAGTTTTGCTTCACGAGATGTTCAAGAAGCTTCACCCTTGAGTCTTCAACAACTCGGTCAATAGACTTTCGCACGCGGGCACGAGCATTTCGTAGACATCCCGAAACTCCCTCGATCCGCCATAGTACGGATCGGGGACTTCGTCGATCATGAGATCCGGGGCGAACGACATCATCATTTTCACCTGATCTCGGGGTGCGCCTGCCCTCAGCAGGTCTTGCTCGTTCTTTCGATCCATTGGGAGGATGAGGTCGAAGGACGTCACATCCGTCGGTTTGATCATTCGAGCACGGGAAGCCCAGTCGATGCCGTGTTTCTTAAGCTCCCGAATCGTGCGCTCGTCGGGCGGCTCTCCGGTGTGCCATCCGCCCGTCCCTGCACTGTCAATGCGAAAATGATCTTCGACCTTTGCCTCTTTGACGAGGTGGGCAAAGATCGACTCTGCCATTGGGCTGCGACAGATGTTGCCCAGGCAGACAAACAGAACGCTCGTGGGTTTTGGCACTCCTCCTATTGTGCAGCTTCCCTATGAGACACTGCCGATCGATTTGCTGGTTAGAATTCATCGATAAGTAGTCAATTTGAACCTATCTGGGCGATTTCTGAAACAAATGCGTCTTTACAAATGGTGATGGATTCAGAGACATTTGCCAAGGCGCATCGCGTGTTGGCCGAGCCCAAGCGGGTCGAAATTCTTGAGACTATCCGGCGACTAGAACAGAGCGGTGGTGTCACCTGTTCTTGCGTGCTCGCAGAGCTAAGTGTTTCTCAATCCACCTTCTCTCACCACGTCTCCGCGCTGGTTGACGTCGGGTTTGTGTGTAGCCACAAAGAGGGCAGATGCGTGCGCCTGACCGTAAATCAAGAGCGAATCGACACCTACTTGAGATCCTTTCGAGTGAAGGTGCTCGGCGCATCGAGCGGCCTATCGCCCGAATGGTGAGTGAGAAGACCAGGGCGAGCTGGGAACCTACCATGCCAAAAAGGGCGTAACCTGTGACGATGTTCTTGCCCTTGTTCTGCCAGTCCATTTCCGCAGATTCGCTCGATTTTGTAGTTGAGTATCGGGAGCTACCTAACCTGATTTATCAGCTCGACAATATCTCGGGCATGCTTCCGTGGGAGTCATCGGGCAACTTCAAGAAACTCTGGCAAGACAACTTTTTGACTGACACGAGCGAGGAAGCGTGGATTCAGCGATGGAAAGCGCAACGCCTGAAGCAAGTTCGAGTGGAACCGGAACGGAGTCACATCCGCCTTCCCATCTCCCCTGTTTATCGAACTGGCGGGTCGGAATACCTCGTTCGATCCGCAGGCTTTCGCGTCGATACGGTCTCGCAATATCGGCAGCTCCTCTCTCTCGAGCTCCCGAAAGAGTTTGCCGAGGAACTAGGTTCCGTCGTCGCGCATTTCCAGCCCAAGTTCCACGAGTGGTGGAAGTCCAAGGGTGAAGCAGCGGGGCGAGGATTCATCACGAGCCTAAGCGAGACGCTGAACGACCCACGAGTGCGGAACCGGGTCGCCCAGATGCAGAAGTTTTATGAAGCCGAACTCCCAAAGGGAACCAAGATCCCGTTCATCTTGCTCTACCGGCCAAGCTTCATCCTCGAACCCACTTCGGGCCAACAACTCAGCAAATATTCTCTAGTTCAATTCTTAGAAGGAGAGAAGCCGGAGACGAGAGTAGATGTCGTCATCCATGAGCTCTGTCATTTCTTCTTCCAGTCTGCGAAAGACGAATCCCACCTTGCGCTCCAAAAGAACTTTCTCGATCTGGGAGATCCTGGGGCGGTGCCTGCGTTCCAACTTCTCAACGAGGCAGTCGCTACCGCTCTCGGGAACGGAGTGATCGGCGAGATTTTTGATACCCCGGCGCACTTTGCTTCCAAACTAAAGCGACCACGATCGCTCTACAATGCGCCGGAAATCGATCGGGCCGCTAAGTCGATCTACCCCTGGGCAAAAGAGGCTCTGGACAGTGGGCTTAAGATCAGCAGCAAAGAGTTTGTCCAACACTATCAGCGCTCGGTGAAAGAAGCCTTTGGTGACGAGCTCCTTCGACCGGCCGCCTATCTAAGCGATGTTTCCTTATATGCGCATCCTGACTTGGGGCGTGCGTCATTCTCGAAATTGCGCCAGTTCATGCGAGTCGCGAGCTACTCGGCGTATGAAACGGACTTTAAGAGCGCCGATTCTCTTGGCGACTTCGCGGAGGCAAAGTCGAAGAGTTTCTTGTTCCTAGTTCCTCCAAGCGCAGTGGATGAGCTTGTAAAGCGGCAAGTCCTGACCTCGGCTCGGGCCGAGGAAATTCGGCTGGCGAGTGTGGGTGGAAAGCCTGTGGGTCTCGGCATCCGACGTGGACCGAATGGAATCGTGTTCGTTCTGGTGGCGACTAAAGTGGATGATCTGGACGGCCTCCTTAAGCGAATTCCGAAGTTCGAAAAGCTGCCGGTTGGAATCTTCACTCCGGATCCTTAGCGAGTTCGCTTGTAGATCCATCCGTTCAACACCGGTGCCATGTCGAGCTTTGGATAATATTCCATCGCTTCCGGAGCAGCGAGTAACAACAGCATCGAATCCTCGCTAATCGCTTCCTTCACCAGTTCGACCAGTCGCTTTCCAATTCCGTTGCGCTGGTAAGCCTCATCGACAGCGAGGTCCGAGAGGTAGCAGGCAAAGCTGAAATCGGTCATCGCACGCGCGACTCCGACCAGCTTCTCCCCATCCCAGGCAGTGAAAGTGAGGTTGCCGTGGTCGATCATCTTCTGAATCCGCGCGAGATCTTCGGTTGGTCGCCGAATCGTGGAGCGATCGAAGACCGAGGCCAGCTGCTCCGCGGTAATCGGATAGTCCCGGCGGTATTCGATGGCGATCATGGAGTGGGCGAGGTGCGAGTGAGCTTGATTGGCGAGGGGCTGTCCGGCATCATCGTGATCAGTGTGGGTGACTCGAACTTGATTTGAGTTTGGATCGGTCTCAGTGCGTCTTTTCGCATTTGCCCCGCCATTGGTTCTGGGCCAGTTACCTTCGAATCGGCCGCTCCCATGAAGAGCTTCTGACCATCTAGTTCATATTCGCCAGTGGCAACTGCATTGCATCCCGCAAAACTTGACTCAAGGGTGAAAGTCTTGTCCTTTCGAAAGTGGTACGTGGACTCCGCTCCGCCCATCGCGGAATGCCACGTGCCCACCAAATCCTCCGAGCTAGCCCCTTTGCACCCAGCGATCGAGGCAGCTACCGCAGCTACCGCGACAAAGTAGAGATTCGACAATTGCATCGAATTAGATTAGCTCAACTCCAGCAAATCCGTCGCCAGAGTCTCGACAAAACGCCAAGCATTGAGGTCGAAAACGATCGGGCCGCGTTCTGATCGAATCGGCAACGGAGGGAAGGAGTGCTAAGCGACGGTCGATTCAAACGTGTTCTTCGCCGTGACCGAAGTGAGCCGCGAGATCGGACACACGACGGCATCCTCGCAACACCGGGCTTCACATCTACTAAGATGTACACAGATGCTTTCACTTCTCTTGCTGGCAGCCGGTGGACTTGAGGTTGCAGACCTTGTCGTGGTCAACGGAAAGGTGTGGACGGACGGACACCTGACCGCGAATACTTTTGTTGCGATCAAGGGCGACAGGATCGTCGGAATCGGCAAAACCCCAGGGAAGTGGATTTCTAAGGGCACGCAGGTGATCGACGCGAAGCAGCACTGGGTGCTCCCGGGAATGATCGATGCACACACGCACATCGCGGAAAGTTGTGTCGAGTTCATCAACGACCTGAGGATGGAGAAGCTGACGAGCAAAGCAGATTTTGTTGCCAAGGTCGGCTCCTGGACCAA
Organism: Fimbriimonadales bacterium; assembly: GCA_038222255.1. Taxonomy (GTDB): domain Bacteria; phylum Armatimonadota; class Fimbriimonadia; order Fimbriimonadales; family Fimbriimonadaceae; genus Fimbriimonas. Next base: position 11,840 of record JBBRHU010000025.1, read on the forward strand.
GAAGATTCCGCAAGGAGAATGGGTTCTGGGGCGGGGTTGGAGCGTGGAGAGCTACCCGGACAAGTCGGCTCCGACCAAGGATTGGATCGACGAGGTCACCAAGGGCCACCCGGCGATGTTCACGCGCATGGACGGCCACTCGGTCTTGGTCAATTCAGCCGCACTTGCCAAGGCAAAGATCACAAAAGACGGCCCACCCGATCCACCGGGAGGGAAGATTGAGCGCGATCCTGTGACTCACGAACCGACCGGGCTGCTCACTGACAATGCAACCGATCTCGTGCAAACCCCAGCGCCAACACCTGCCCAATACGATCGGACGCTTCCGCTTACAGTCGCCGAAGCAAATCGCTTTGGCGTGACCAGTGTTGGAGATATCGCAGGGCTTCTCGCCGAAGCCGCCTGGAAACGGTACATGAAGCGGGCAGATCGATCGATTCGAGTTTCGCTTTATCGACATGCGCCAACCCCCGCCTCGATCAGAAGTGGGTTCAAACCGAGTCCAGCACCAGATTGGTTTGAAGCGAGAGGTGTGAAACTCTACATGGACGGATCGCTTGGATCGCGCAGCGCGGCGATGTTAGAGCCGTTCTCCAAGCCGCTCAACACTCAACCGAAAGATTGGAAGGGGCTAAACATGCCGGGTGCAGGCAATGGCACCTACGCAAAAATTTTGGCCGCGGCCGCAGAGAGAGATGTGCAAGTCATCGTTCACGCGATTGGAGATGCCGCGAATCGGGAAGTGCTCGACCTGATGGAGCCCGTGCCGAACTTGCGGAAGCTGCGGTTCCGCGTTGAACACGTCCAGCATCTCCATCCGAGCGACATCGCAAGATTCTCAGCTCTCGGTGTCATTCCATCGATGCAGCCCTACCATAAGGCTGACGACGGCCGATATTGCGAAGAACTGATCGGCACACCGCGCAGTCGGACGAGCTACGCGTTCAAGGACTTGGTGAATTCCGGCGCCGCTCTCGCCTTTGGTAGCGACTTTCCCGTCGTCACGATCAACCCGTGGGTGGGCGTCGCGACTGCCGTCACTGGCCGAATCGTGACCGGAAAGATCTGGATGCCTCACCAGAACATCACTCTAGATCAAGCCCTCGATTCGTACACGCGGAGGGCCGCCTACGCAAACAAAATGGAGACCCGCGTCGGCCGCCTCGCCCCCGGATACCTCGCCGATGTCCTCATCCTCGACCGAGCGCTTGACCCGAAGGGTTCGAATGTCGCGTCGACGATGCCTTCTCATGTGATCGTGGGGGGAAGAGTCGTCGTGAATTAGGTCGATGGCCGAGGTGAACCCGTGCCGATCATTAACATTTGCGATCGCAAGCGAAGCTCCGATTGGAGTTATTGTGCTTGCAAAGAGCTTAAGGCACGGTGAGGCTATTGTATGGAACCTCGCGCATATGTTCTCTCGATTTCACCCGATGGGAAGTACTTCACTTATCGAGCCATCACCCACCGGCGAATCCAATCCGCCTAACTCGCGATTGCAAAGCCTCCCTACTTCAGTGCTTTAGCGTACTGGCCGACGAATTCATGGACCACCTGGAGCGCTGAGTTTCTAGCTGATGGCTCATGCCGGGCAGGGACGCGCTTCACCAAACCCGGTGATTACGGAAATAGAATCGAACCCGGTTACCCTTTCCCAATTGTTTCCCCATCTTCAAACAGAGAAATTCTTGGAAAGGTGAAGAAGAACTTTGACCGAATCAGTTACATCGTCACCGGCACAACAGGGCCCGACGCTAGTGTGTTGGTGGAAATGAGAAAACTCGCTACCGACCCTCGAACTGGCATACGGTATCGGACTGACTGAGACATTCTGGAGTTTTGCCTTCCCGATTCGACAGTGTGGAAGGTCTTGGTGCAGTTCGAGTTCGAACCATACCGCGAAGTTCCTTCGCGTGGCTGGGCGCTGGTTTGGTGAGGGATACCGTTACGTGGGAACTCCGCAACTACCTAAGAATCATCGGCGGAACAAATCGGGCTTCCATCCGTGGCACTATCTGCAGGTTGGATGTTAGCCACTTCACGTTGAGAAACGTTCCGAATCGGTCTTCGGGATCCAAGGTTTTTAGTCGAGCGAGAAGGCTCGCTCGTTCTTGTGAGACAAGAATACGCAGGCTTCGAAGAATTTGCTGTTCCATACCAACAAACTTGGACATAGATTCTAATTGCGCCGAGAGAGAGGTTGGTTCTCTTAAAATGATGATTCTCAGGCTCAGCAGGAGTTGCTGTTGCAGGCCGACAAACTTAGATCCGGTATCGAGTTGCACAAGTCGAGATCGAAGGGATTCGCAGGCCCCGTCAGATAGCACGAGGACGAATCCGTTCGCTGCGTGTGAGTAAAATAATTGTCGCGCTATTTGTCGGAAGCAGGTTCTGAGCAATTTGCTTTCTTCGTTCAGAGTTGAATCCCTGAGCCAGGACCGCAAGAAGTTTTCGCAATCTAACCGTTCCTTTTTCAAGTAATTAAATGAAGCTCCCATTACACCCGGGCACCCATGGAACAAGTAGCATCCGTTGACGACCTCCCCTGATTCGCCATTTCTGACACTTGACTGGAAATCCAGCCATGAAGTGGCGCTCGGACGTACTTTGTGGTGGAGAGTTGGGAAAAGCACAAACAGCAACGCGGACAACATAACGGTCACCAGTTCATCGGAATTCTCACAGAAGGGATTGCGGGCAGGTGTGCCAGTCAATCATCTGAATCCATATTACGACACAAGTAGCCGAAACCCTAACGCCCGTGGAATCCCTCCTCTTCTAAGGTCTCGGCGGAACATGGAGCACGAAGAAGATTGGACCTGTTGAAATGCGATGCAAGAATGGGCCGCCTGTGGTCTTATAGGCTTACTCTCGAACAAACTTCCCGTACGCCCGATCGCCGAAGTAGGAGTATCCCTGCCCGGCACTTGGCGTTCCTGAAAGCAACGCCTCGATAAACCCATTCTTCTCAACCTGCACCGTGTGAAAGATCTCGTGCTTCGGATTTGGTTTGAGCCAGAAGATCGCTTTACCGTTCACGTAGCTCCGCTGCTCTGGATCGCCGTGTTGAGTGTTCTGAGGAGAGTGCTTTTGGAAATCTTCCATCATCAGGTGCGTCCGACCCCAGGTTCCGCCTGAGGCGGAGACAAATGGTTTTCCGTTGAGGAGTGCGTTTGCATCGTCGTACGCAAACACTGTGAGACGGGATTTGGGGCGTGTTAGCCACGACCAGAGCTTCTGAAAATGCGTTAATGTGTCGTAGTTGTAGTTCGAGTCGAGAAAGCAGATGCGCTCGACATCATCCGGGATGGAATCCCATCCCTTGATCATTGACAGCAACAAAGCTCCACCACCACTATGAGAGGCAAGCGTCCAGCGGATGGAACTCCCCGGGAACCGGGCTTTGATAGCCGTAAGCAACGCGTGCGCTTCGCTCGGTTCGTGACTCCGCGACCACGTTGGCCAGCTCTTTTGGCTGTTTTCGAGGTAGACCACGACCAGGTCTCTTCGACCGGCGGCGTGCCAAAGCCACCGGGTTTGGGCTCCGATGTGTTGGATATCAAAATGCCAATCCATCCCCTCCCGCAACTTGCGACCAAATGTATTCTCAATCGAGTTGCCATTCGGCAAGGCAAACACCGCAACCTCAATCTCCTTCGGGATCACTTTCAGACGATGGATCACCGCACGCACACCCTTCGCTGGGCTAAATTCGGTGAGCAACTCATCGGCGTCGGGCTTGATCTGAGCGAGACCATCGACGGGAAATTCGGCAAAGCGGTACTCGGTCTGCGTCAGCGGTCCCTCGTCGCTGACCAGAGCTGCCAGATTCGGATCTTTGAGAAGGTTCGTTAGCAGCACGGGCTTGCCATCGAGTTCAGCTCGATTGAGAATCAACCGCACACCGTGGCTATAGTCTGCCCATCGCGCGGTGTGACCGAGGTAGAGCGGCTGAATGGGCTTGCCATCAAGTTTGTGCCATCCATAGATTGCAACCTTTCCAAAGGTGGTTGCGAGTGCCTTGCAAATGACGATGTCCTTCTTGTTTCCAGCGATGACCTGGTCCAGGTCTTTGCCTGCGAGCTGGTCTCGGACTAACTTTGAGTGCTCGTGGAAGATCGCAACCGTGGTCATCGCCGGCGTCGGGGGAATCGGAATCGGCTCGACCTTTCGGCCCGCAAGTGCGTAGATTCTGTCCACAAGACGAGGGGTCGGAAGGATGCAGGCTAAGCTCGTCGCCACCCTTTGCGCCGTGAACGGGGTGAGCGGAACATAGAACGGATCCTCGCGCGGCCCGACAAATAGGTAGTCAGGCTGAACCTGAATCTTGAGATGATGGGAGGCGCCGTTTACGACTTGATCCCATTCAATAGACTTGAACTGGCGCGGGTCGGCGAGCAGCCTCTCCTCGATCAGCTTCTCTCTCGCCTCGATACTCAGCGCCTGAATCTGCGCGGCAAAGGGGGATTGGAGTTGGAGAAGCAGAGCAATCATGGGGGAGGTCTCGTGCTTGCGAACTAGGAACCCGAACTATCGAGTCGAAGTTCATCAGCCGATGCTTTCAGTGCACCTCGCAGAGTTTAGACGATGCGCTACAATACAAATTCGTCTGGTCGTGGAATCGGAGTAGTAAACGGTAGAAAGAAATCTATACGGCGAGTGGAAGAGCAAGCGGACTTTGGAACCCCGCAATCGATATAGGCGGATTGAGATGAAGGTTGTTTTTGCATATTTGGCGGATCACGCCAGCAAGACAGATACTGGAAAGCTGAACATCTTGGGAATGTTCAGCCAGATCAATGGCACTTCACTGCCAGTGGTTCTTCAGCATGCGGTTCTCGTGGTTAAAGCGGCACGCGAGCCAGGAGACTTGGCTGGCGAATACACGACTAGGCTGGTGATGATCGGACCAGGCGGGAGTGAGTTATATCCTGCAGAATTTCCAATCGAAATTGATCCGTGTGTGGCAGATGCAGCAGAGATTGATTTCATCATTGAAATGGGTGGGATCAAATTTGAAGAGTTCGGTTCGTATACATTTCAAATTATGATCGCCCACGACTTGCTCGCCTCAGTACCGTTTCGTGTGATCAACACCTTGGAGCCCCGATGAGTTTTTGCCACTCAACTGTCCCGAACACAACCGCGCCGAAGGCCATGGAGGTCGGGCATATCATTGATTCACAATTCTCGACTTTCTGGGCGAAGGTGAAGATTGTAGCGAATAGAACTGGACCCACGAACGGCCCTGATGATGGCCCCGAATTTACTGTCGAGGAGTATGCCGAGATCTTTGACCTTTTGATGGAATCGGAAGAAGACATCAAGGCCGGCAACTTCACTCGCTGGGAATAAGTTGTGCCTGATGATTCGATTCCTAACTATAGGACGAAGGCGTTCAACAGGCTATTCGACGGTTTGGATTCCACGATTCAGCACAGGGCCGAAGTTGCTTTCCGCCAATATCTAAAGGATCCTTCGCTGGTTGAATTCAATCAAAAAGGCAAAGTCAA
>JBBRHU010000026.1:0-17314 GCA_038222255.1 Fimbriimonadales bacterium
ATCCCTAAATCCCTTGCCTCATGCCGGAGCACGAGGAAGGGACTTGGTCCGAAGTCCCCCGTGCGATTCACGATCGTGAGGGGGATTTAGGGGGAGATCCTGTTACCTTACAATATCGACTCTACGACCAACGCAGTATTCGAAGGGCCGGTGATCTCCATCCCTAAATCCCTTGCCTCATGCCGGAGCACGAGGAAGGGACTTTTTCCAGAAGCCACGGGCGCGTACATAGCTCGACCACTTTTCGAAATGTACAGATACTCTTCCTTCCCCGGAAAGCGCGCCGCAAGTTCTGGCGAACCCCAACGGTAGGGATGCTGAAAGAAGGAGCCGAAAATCAGCACGTCTTCCTTAGCGCTCGACTCCTGGAGGTCGGAATTGAAGGCAAAGTAGGTTGGCTTCCGCTCAGCACGAATCCAGTTGGCGGGTTCTCCTGGGATGAACTCGTGGCAATGTTCTTCCCTGAGATATCTCTTGGTCGCCTCGCCCCATGTTTCTTTTTTCGGCAGCTGCTCGTTGTCGGCTTCGTAAAGGAGCAGTGCCGTCGCCACCTGCTTCCCGCGAGATAACGCGAGGAGAGCGCGATCTGGGCCGGGGGTTGGGAGAGCGACGGTGACGACTAGGCCAACAAGCACGACGATCGCAAAGAGACCCGCAGGAGATAGTTTTCGCTTCCACATGGTCGATCGTCCTATCGGAAGCAACGCTACGACGACCCGTGCGAGTTCCTCGCTACTTCGTTGCGAGCTTGAAAAAGCGGATCATTTGGACGATCCAAGCCGCGAGCATCAGGACAAAGAACACCATAAGAATCCAGAGCCAAGTCGAATTTAAGTGAGGCGGGCTCGCCTTGTTGGCCGCGACAAGCGAATAGTTGAGTCCGGTCAACCAGATCCACATCCCTGCTGCGAGCCAAAAGGAGTGCGTGAACATGAACGAGGTCGCGCGGGAGAAGTTCTCTGGTGCGCGCCAATATGTTGGATTCGGCACGTTTAGGTTTTTGGGGGATGCAAACTTGATCAAGTAGTTCGACCCGAGGATGAGGAGCGGAACCCCCAGCCCGAAGGCGAGCATGAAGGTGATGTGGGTGCTCCGAGGCATCCACCCATTCGGTTGGTTTGCCTTGTCAAAGTGAGACGCGACTTTCTCTGGCAGCTCGCCCGCGAAGATAATCACGGTAAATACATAGATCGTCGCCGCGATCACGGCGGCAGCAAGGGCCGGACGCCTAGATTCCATCTCAATTCAAAAGATACTACTTCTTCGCAGAAACCCCGAGCCTTAGGCTTGGCAGGACGTCTCTCAATAGGGCTTCTGAGAGATTGAACAAGATGAAACCCTTCGAGTTCGCCTTTCGAGTGAGGAGGATTTGGCTCACGACTTGATCCGAGCTCATGACCGTGCCGAGGTCGGCACCGAGGCCGGGGACATACGCCTTTGAGCCGCCAAGCGCCTGCGTTTGGCTATCCATCCAGACCCCGTACTGTGTCGTAGACTTGGTGTAATTCATCGGACAGACGAAATCAACGTACCCTTGCTTCACCCAGGTCACCCAGTCTTGGCCGATGGTTTCTTTACACTGTGGCCAGTCCGGGAATACCGCCGCGGAAATGGAGATCCCGGGTCGAATCTTTCGCGCTTGCTCGCTCACCGCTTTCACCAGCCGCGTGATGTTTGCCTGTCGAAACGTCAAGAATTTCGCGCGGTGTTCGCCACGTAAAACATCGGCAGGCCACTCCTTGACTTGAACCTGATATTCAGCCTCAAAGCGCTTATGACAGCCCTCGCAGTAGCAGCCGTCACTTCCCGGATATCGAATGTAATCGAAGTGAAGTCCATCGACCGCGTAGTTCCTCGCGACTTCGAGCATCGACTCCCGCTCTAGTTCGAAATTCAGAGGATGTGATGGGCATAGCCAGTCGATATCTTTGCCGTTAGGGTCCTTCTGAGTTCTCCCCTCAGATCGCATCTGGCTGAGAAATGACTTCGGCGCGTTCAGGAGGTTCCAATTCACTTTCCAAACGTGAACCTGCATGTTGTGCCGCTTGGCCGCCGCTAAGCAGAGCGCAATCTGGTCTCCCTTGGTCGCGACCGATTCATCGACGGGCAAAACCTTGCTCGGATAGTAGGCCCGCCCGCCCCAAAGCATGTTGGGCGCGACCATCGTAAATCCGTTGTCCTCGAGCCCCTTCATCGATTCCTCCCAACTCCGGCCCTCGATCCCGTCGGCGGCATGGCACCAGACTGCCCTCACTTCTCCCGTCTTGGGCGCTTGACTCAGGCAATAGGTGTCCACAAAGGCGGAGTGCGCTTGGGTAGCAAGCTTGACTGCTGTCGCATATTCCTTCTTCGCGGCAGCGGTCTGAGCTTGGCGATACAGGTTGTTTGCATTATCGAGCGCGCCCTTGACTCCCGGGCGGGAGGAAGCTCGCATCGCCTCATTCGCCTCTGCCAGGGACCGGTAAGTGCCGATCGTACCAGCGGTTTCAAGCGCACGGCTAGCCGCTGTTGGCCAAACGGAAGGTGAAAAATTACCGAGAAGAGCAAGCATCAACTGCTGCTTTCCGGCGACGTCGTCACCGAGAAGGACGTGCGAGAGGTAGGCACCTTCTTTCGAAAGGATCAGCGCAGGAACGTCCGCAGGCTTTCCATCGAGCGATTTCCAATCGCCAATCGTTTTGGCATCGTGACCCTCTGGAAGTACGACATTCGTGTTCCACGACGCCTGTTTCACCGACTGCGGTAGACCCTGAAGTGCCGCTTGAGCCAGGTCGATTTGTGCAAATTGACCTGGAAAATCTTGCCTCTTCCATGTGACTTGTTTTACGCCGATCGCACTGAGAAGCCTTGGAGGAGCGACGTAGCAGACCATCACTTTGCCCCCTGCTTGAATAAACTCGATCACCTTGTCGACTTGCTTCTCGGTCAGATCGGGGTTGTTTGGAAAGATCGCTACAGCCCGTCCCGCAAGTGCGCCGCTTTCGATATCGCTTTCGTCCAAGCCACCAAAATCGAGCCCGATGCCGCCCAGAACAAGATCAAATGTCTTGGCCTCGCTCTCCGCACCTTTGCCACTAATGACAGCGACGCTACTTGAGTGGGCGCGGAGGTCGTCGATCATCGCGAAGGTCGCCGCAGACTGGGCTTTCCAGACCCCGATCCGAACCCCGTCGATCTGCTTCCACCCTGCTGGAGTCTCCTCGGTTGTGAATTGGGACTTGGAAAGCTTCACGTGATTCCAGCCTTTCTCGACAGCAAAGGTCGAACCATACCAGCCTTTGCCACTTCGGAAATAGAGGTTCCAAGTTGGCGATGCCTTTGCAGGATCGTCGAGATAGAACCAAAACGAGAAACGATCGCTCCGGCTTAGGTCAACCGAAAGCTCTCGATCCCAATATGCGCGCGGCTGATTTCCGGTGAGATCGAACGGGAGTTGGAGACCGGACCTGGAGCCTACTGCTCTCGTCTGAACCGGGAGTCCACCGGCTGAAGGAGACCAAACTTTTTGTGCAGACTCGGGAGTCGGAAATTTCAGCGCATCAAGGACCAGCTCAGATTGCGACGATGCAAAGAATCCGAGAGTGAGAACAAGGCCGGTTAAGATAACCATCTCGATCAGCCTTATTCTATCTTTGAATGGCGACTAACCCTTTCCTTTCTTCTTGGCCTTTTCTTTTGCTTCTTCCTTCTCAGTCACCTTTTCAGAGCTAGTGATCTTTCCGCTATCTGCGTCCACGTTGACTTCGGTCATCGTCTTGCCGTTGACCACGATCACTTCCCATTGCCACTTACCGTCTTCCTTTTCAAGAAGGGGAGCCTTGGTGACCGTGCCCTTGAACTTGGCGAGAGCGATCTTCTTCGCCGCGTCGGCGGTGATCTTGTGGGTCATCGGGGCTGGCTTCTTCGCGGTTTGTAGAGGTTTCTTGCTCGCACCTTGTGCAAAGGAAACCGACGAGATCATCAGAAGGCCAGTCGCCGCAACGGCAAGCCCAAGGACGCGTGAGAGTTGTTTCATCGATTTTAGTGTCGCGCAGGACTTAGGATGTGAAGCTGAAAAAGCTTTCATGGAGGAGTGGGGCAAGTGCTGGAGGGCACCGCGAACACTGTAAGGAGGCTCATCCCTGCCTTCGACCAATACTCCTCTCAAACAGCTCCAGAATCCGTCGATACTCATCCGTCCAACTCTCAGCGCGGCGGAAGGCGTGATCCTCGATTGGATAGGGGGCGACTGACCAATTCGTCTTCCCGAGCTCGATCAGGCGTTCGATCAGCCGCACCGTGTCTTGAAAATGAACGTTGGTATCGACCATCCCGTGGCAGATCAGCAGCGCGCCCTTCAGTCCCTCGGCGTGGTAGATCGGGGAGCTCTGGCGATAGGCTTCGGGGTCGTTCTGCGGGAGGTTTAGGATGGGAGCGGTGTAGCCGTGGTTGTAGTGCGCCCAATCCGTTACCGGGCGAAGGGCTGCTCCGGCAGCAAAGACATCTGGGGTCGTGAACATCGCCATTAGAGTCAAGAACCCGCCGTAACTGCCACCGTAAATGCCAATCCGCTTGGAGTCCACACCTAGCTCTTTAACGAGATACTTAGCGCCGTCGACTGCGTCATCCAGGTCCTTGCCACCCATGTGACGGTAGATCCCCGTTCGCCAAGCCTTACCGTAGCCCGCAGATCCGCGATAGTCGATATCTAGCACCGCATATCCACGCTCCATGAGAATGTGGTGGAACATGTATTCGCGGAAGTAGTGGCTCCAACCGTCGTAGACGTTTTGCAGGTAGCCGGCGCCATGGATGAAAATGACCGCTGGACCTCCTCGACGCCAACCTTTTGGCTTATAAAGCCGGGCAGGAACGCCAAGTCCGTCGCGAGCAGGAACGGTGACGATCGGAGGATCGATCCAAGGTCCGGCGAGCCACTCTCGAGTGGGTGTTGTGGTCACCTGAACACCGTTCACAAAGAGCTCGGGCGGGCGATTGGATGTCGATCGCACCACCGCGACCTCTTTTCCATCTGGTGAAACGGCGAACGATGCATCTTCATCCGCTGAATAATCCGCGAGCTTGGCTCTTGACTTGCCGTCAAAAGTTACGAAGTCAATGTGTCGTTTAGATGGGCTTCCTTCGCTTGAGACATACACAAATCGATTCCGTTCGGTCTCCATTCGAACCCCATCGACCTCAAACTTGCCCTCCGTCAGCGCCTTGATTGAAGTGCCATCGGCAGAGGCTAACATCAGGTGAGAATAGCCGCTGCGCTCGGACGTGAAATAGACGGCAGAGCTATCGGGAAGCCAACCGACCGTGCCCCGCGAGGGACCGCCGATCCAAGCATCGTCGTGCTCGTTCCACAGAATGCTCACCTTGTTCGTCGATGGGTCAAATCCGAAGATCCAGCTGTCTTTATTGTCCTCCGTCGAAGCTACGGCGTAGGCGTGCTTGCCGTCTGGAGACCAGGAAAGTCCTCCTATGCGTCCCGGCCGGAGCGGGGATATCTCAATGGACACGCCAGATTTGATGTCAACAACGACAAGCTTGCTTCGGCTCTGCGGTTCGCCAACTTTCGAGTAGGTCGAGAGCATCTCGGTGAAGCCGGTTCTCGTGACATAGTTCGGCACCTCTGCGGCTCGACCCGAAGGCGGGATTTGAGCTATCACCGTTGAAATGTGTGTTCGTCCAGGCGAGACAGTAAAGAATGGACCAAACCCTCCCCCGACCCGACCGCTCGGGTTTGTGCGAGTTCCTCCGACTCGAGGAAAGTCCTTGAAGAGCTCGGACTGAGCTTTGGCCAAGGCAGCGACGCTCGTTTTGTCACTTGCCGGGTAAGGCACTGACACGAGCTTGGTCAGCTGCGTCGACTTTCCGTCGGCCACGCTCGCCCGAAACATGTTTCCCGCGCTGGTGTACAGCACGGCTTCATCGTTGAGCACGAGTTGGGGATCTTCCTTAGACTCTTTCGAACTCGTTATTCGACGCGTCGCCTTCGTTTCAAGGTCGCGGATGAAGATCTCTCCTTCCGAGATGTAGGCTTCCTTGGTCGGCTTCGCTTGTGGTCGACCTGGCGTATTACGCTCCGTGAAAGTCGTCGGCACACCTTGCTTTAGCATGGTCCCATCGCGCTGGACGGTGTACTCCTTGTATGGAGCCTCTGCGGACCCATCCGCCTTAGCCCAACTAAACCGAAGCATCCTCCCATCTTCTGACCACCGCAACCCACGCGGAGGGTGTCCGAGCTGCGAGACGCACTGCATTACCGACTCCACAGTCAGTTCGATTCTCGGGGGAGTCGTCGGGAGGAGCGATGCAAAGAGCATCTTTGCAAGATACTTCAGACGGCGCTACCGAAGTTCGGGGCACATCGACTGCAAGACCGCTACTGCTTCTAGAGCGGCTGGCTTATAACACTCGGCGAGTTTAGGGTTGGTCGTTTCGAACGGCTCTGGCACGAGCGAGCCTCTTGCTCGCACGCACAGGAGTGGCATCGGCAGACCCCAAGCCGACCGCATTGAATCTGCTTGGCCCGCCATCCGAGCGGCGAGACGTTCGTGCCCTTTTCTGTTGAAGATATTCGCGGCATAGTCGAAATAGCTCGCTACTATGTCGAGTTTCTTCCAAGTCTGCTGACTCCCCAAAACAGCGATTAACGTCTCAATCGAACGGTTGAGGTCGTCACCAAATACACCGAAGAGGACATCGACTGGCTCGTACTTGCCAACTTCAGCCGACCTTCGCGCGGCCTCTTCTACTCTGCCTAGTGCTAAGCAAGCGTAGGCTCCGCAAATCCGGTGGACGTTCGCCCCGGTCAAATCCCAAGGGACGTAGGTTTTGGAGATGTCTACGCCTGCGTCGAGCACAGCGAGGGCTTCCTCATATCGACCCGCTCGCAACAAGGCAAAACCTTCGTAGTAGGAAGAGTGCGCATAGAGCGGTAAATTTTCACTCTCCCAAGCCAGCTCTCGGAGTTTTTGCGCCGCCTCAATTGCTCGATCGTGCAGGCCCAGGGGGGTGCATGCGGCGGTAACGCGCGACAGATAACCCTCAGCTTCGATTCCAGGGCGGACTCCAGATCGGGCGTACATTGCCTCCACGATATCGAGTGAGCGACGGTACTGGACTGTTCCATGTAGCACCTCTGCGGCGCATATTTCGAGAAGCCCACCGGTCATCTGTGAGCGGCACTCCTGCGGAATCGCGAGTGCCTCATCCACTTCGCGAATGCCGGTATCCGCATCGTGATAGTGCCAGACTGTTCGGTACGCTTTGCGCACGTTTGCGACAGCTATGTACCGCAAATCGCCGCTCTCATTTGCCAGCCGATAGAACCGTTCGACGATTGGAGTGGGCCAGTGCTCAGGATCCATTCCCGCCAGAACGAGCGTACTTGCCATACATGCCACCTGCATTTGGCGAAGATGATCCGTGCGTTGTATGATCACCTCCGCGAGCTTGAGCAAAGTCGGGGAGTGATGGCACAACCTGTAGGCGGCAGTGTGGGGGCTCAGAACGTCGGCGGCGAGTTCGAATTGTTCAGTTCGGACTGCGTGGTTCGCAACTCCCACAATGTTGTCTAGTTCGAGAACCGCGTTGCGAGTGATCTCACGAGAGACGTAACCGAGACAGGCCTCTGGCTCCGTACCGCGGTTCAGCCAGGCGACCGCCCATTGAATGGCATCAATCTGCTCAGCCTCAGGAACGCTGGTGAGCATGACTTCGCGGACGATCCGGAGAGTCATGAACCGATGACCATGCCTCGTTTCAACCGAATACACTATGGAGTGATCTTGCAACTCGCGAATCGCACTCATCGCGCGCGAACTAGATTCGTCAAGCGCGGCCCTCGCAGCGGGCCAGGTGAATCCTGCGTCCAAGATCCAAACTTTTTTCAGAAGTGCCTGTGCAGGACGAGTGAGCTTTCGAAACGTCTCTTGGATAACCTCGGAGAGGAATTCGTGTCTTCCGGCGTGATCGGGGCGCGAGGAAGCGAACTCACCCATTTCTACATTTAGCTCGTGCATGTGGCTCAGCAGCTCGACGGGCGTCGAGGCGGCAACCATTTCGATTGCGAGCGGAATTCCACCGAGCCTGTGAATGAATGCGCGAAGTCCAGCAAGCTCATGAACGGGAATTGAGGTCCCGGGGTGTGCTGCCTCCAATCGATCACAGAAGAGGTCAAAATCTTCTCCCTCTTGCTCGGCAAGAGGACCGAGCCGCACAAGGCACTCCCCATCGATACGAAGGGGAACGCGCGAAGTGATCAGGAGCACGATGCTCGGGCAAGCTTCCAGCAACCTTCGTAGCGGGCTAGCTATCCCGGGCACGAGATGTTCTGCGTTGTCGATCACCAACAACTTTCGCGAGAATTGCAGAAACTGGATCACGATCGTTTCGGTGGAACTATAGAGCCCAAACCCCAGTCCGATCGCAGCCCAGACCGAATCTTCACTCGTGTATCCGTCCAGGGGAATCCACGCAACTTCGCGTTCTCCCGATTCGGAGAGATCGACCGCGACTTCGCGGGAAAGTCGAGATTTGCCGATTCCACCAAACCCGACCACCGTCACGATCCGAACCTCGTCCTTCGCCAGAAGAGACCCGATAAGGCTACGTTCCTTTTGCCTTCCGATGAATCGGCTTACGGCTCGGCCTAGCCGGTGAGCCGTTGGTTTCACTTCTCGTGGCTCAGAGGCAAGCGAGGACACGATCTCATCGGCAAGATCCGTCGTTCGAGGTGAAGGAGCAAGCTCGTAGGTCGAATGCAAAGTTCGCTCTAACTTGCGAAATGCCTCAAGCGCGGCAGATGGCTCGCCGGCCTTCCACAAGAGCCGCATCAAATCGCGCGTCAGAGACTCTCGAATGGGTTCCTTTTGAGCGGCGGCACGCACCATCCTAATCGCTTCCGCAAGCGTGCCCTCGCGAGTGAGGAGTCGAACCAAACGACGGACAGCACGAACGTATTCGTCTGATCTAAGTTGCCGTTCTGCGAGCACCCAGTCCTCGTCGAACCCTTCGAGGAAGGGCGCAGTGTAACGTTCGACCGCCGCTCGGAGCCACGTGACGGCACGCTCAGGCTCAACCGAGAGGTTTGCAAGCGTCAGCAGCCGGTCGAATTCAGAAGCGTCGGTGTCGACGTGGGAAGCGAGCCACACGGACTGTCGATCACTTTCGATGATTTGGGGCAGGTTTGACTGGCCAAACGTAGATCGAATCGCGCTCAACGAAGTCGACAGGCTCGCCCTTGCCGCATTCAAATCATGTTCGGGCCAGAGGAGCGTGACTAATTGATCACGGCTAATTCGCTTATGCCCAGATGCTGCGAGGTAGCCGACGAGTAGCGCAGTCTTGCGCGTGCGAAACTTCGCGACCACGACCTCACCCCGTAACTCCACGGCGATAGATCCAAAAAGACGGATCATGAGCCGCCCATCGTTGGCGGCAACCTTATCGTCTTGGTGAGCGACCTTCACTTCCATGCCTTAGGGCACTACTATATCAGCTAACACGCACTCTAAAAGTGCATTTTAGAGTGCTGTTAGACAAGGGGGTGAAGATGCTAGTGCTTGCACTTTGGAGCACCTATGATCTCTCCCGAAACCGTCCACCACGACTCCCAGGATATCGATTCTGATTCTGCCTCCGAATTCGTCGCTCTGCTCGATGCGAAAGTTGAGGCACTCCTCAAAAAGGTCGAAGAGTCCGAGGTCTATCAGCTCGTTGCCTCTCCAACCACCGACCCTCGACTTGTCGCCCTCATCGTGAAGTACATCCTTTTGGAAGTTTTCTCCTATGGCCCACACGTAACCGAGGCGACCTTTACGGCAATCGGCCGGTTTCCGAAGAGTCGGCCCGACCTGATGAAGCCGCTCATCATGCACGACCTTTCCGAGGTCGACCACGGCGAGATGGCACTTGTCGATTTCATGAAGCTAGGCGGTAGCGAAGCTTGGGCGCGAAGTCGAAAGATGTCGCCTTGCTCATTCGCGATGGGTGCGACCTGTCGAATGCTCGGCGAGAGAGAGAATCCCTTCGCGTTCTTGGGCTACATGTATCCCTTTGAGACACTGACCCCCGTTCTGACTGAGCGCGCCCAAGGCTTCCTCAAGATGCACGGGTTTCCGGTAGAGGCGCAAGTCTTCATCGACACGCACGCCGAGGAGGATATTGGTCACGCCAACCTCTTGGCCCTCATGGTCAAGCGCGTTGTCGAAGACTATCCCGAAGCCAAAGAGGAAATTCTTCACGCCTTTGACTGCTTCGTCCACGTGTACCCACTTCCGATTTGGGAGCACTCTGTTGCGCTTGCAAAAGCGGAACTCGCGGCCGCTCGATTAACACACAAATGAGCCGATTCGTCCTCCTCGCCCCCACCCCGCCCGGGCCAGCATTCACCAACGTGACCGCTGACTCCGAGCGGTGGAACCAGCTCCTAAAAGAAGCCGGCCGAGTTCGTGGCCGTGCCTACCTCGCCGACGGCGCAATCTCGGCGGGCGACCTGGACGAAGACGGCGCATTCCTGATCCCCCTCGACCGCCACTCCTGGCACATCCTGGTCCAGGATGACGACGGTAGGACCCTGGGGACCAGTCGAAACACACTGCTCCCGCTTCGAGATTCTCAGCGCCGAGGGCGGCTTCCTCATATCGGCAAGAGCTTTGAACGGGCAGCATTACCGTTGTCGTATCGCGTTTCCGCTGAGCAGTACCTCGCAAAAGCGCAGCTTCGATTTGGTAGTTCACACCCACTCTGGGGAGTGACGGGCGGTTGGGCTTCAACGCTGGAAGGTGCGAAATCAGGTCCGCTCGTCGCCCTGGCCTTAAGGGCACATTTCCGACTGACCGGTTGTGCATGTGGTCTAGCCATTGCTTCTGAAAGGCATAACGCCGTTGGCCAACTCATGCGTACAGGCTGCCGCCTAATCCACCCGCGCACTCACCCCGGAATGTTCTTCGACCCGGGTTACGGCTGCCATGTGGGGCTCGTCGGCGGCTTTGCTTACGCCGAGCCTCCAAGCCTCCGAAGAATTGTCGATCGAATCGAGCGGCAACTTCGAGACTCGGAGGTGGTTACTTTGGGAGAATCTGCTTCGACATAAACCTAACTGCTGGAGCAAGTTCCAGCAGAACATCACCCAAACTACGATTGCGAAGAGAGACGTCCTTTGAGGATCGTGTGCGACTTTGACCGAACAGCCGTGGCGCTTCCATCATGTTTCTTCGGGATTGGATCGCTCAAACGCGAGACGACTCTCATGCTACTTCCTTCTCGAACCGGGGAAAATCTTCGACGCGATTTGGTTTCCGCAAGGCAGATTGAAGTCGACAGGGAGGAACCCTAAAGCAGATGAGCATATAACAAATGCGCTGCCTTACGGCCAACTGCACTTGAGAAATGGAGCATAGGTTTTGGCGGCTGTTTTCGCGCGAGATGCCATGTATCTCCTAAAATCTGGCTCCTGAGTGGCAGGCCCCTTCGCAAGAAAGGCGTTCGCCAGCTGCTCACGCCGCCAGCGAGCTTGATACAAATTGTTTTTCATTGACGGAAAACTTTTCCAGTTCAACAAAAGAAACATCAACTCTTCAAACCCAATGATACGATCGTGGAAATGCACAGTGATGTTTCCGTGTTTTGACTGGCTCTGCTGAAGGCGCTCTACCGCCTTCATGTCGCCTGTAACCACGACGCTGGCAGGAAGGCGAGGCAGGTGCCAACATAGAACATGCTCTCCAGGATCAAGCCGAAGTTGAGCTAGGTCATTTGACCACTTCATGGCGTCCAGAACGTCCCCAACTGGCGGTTCTTTGCAGAAAGGTAGAAATGCTCTTAGACGAGTAACTGCAACGTTGTACTCTTCTACATGCTTCTGGCTCGTGTCCAAGCGAGCAACTACGTCGGGCTTCTTGAGCAAGTCTGGAAGTTCGGGAGCGACGAAGAACGCGTGTGTCTTCAAAAACTCGAGTTCATCTAGAATTGCTAGATCAATCAATGTGTTTGTGTCAACAAGGAGATCCAACGATTTGGGTGGCCTCCGTTAACAACTGGAGCTGGTTGAGTTCGGACGCCGTCAACAAGTCGGCCTCGATTTCAGAAAACAGTCTTTTCAAGATGACTGTACGGGCCTTCTGTCCTGCGGAGAGTCCTCGCTGGACCTTATCATATTGACGGTAGATGGCAGGGTTTTTCTTGCCAGCTTCTCTCAAGAATGCGAGCAGCAAGGCATGGGGGTCGATTTCCCGCGCATGTCCGGTTGCGACAACCTCTGACGGATCGATAGCAAGCGGGCTAAAGCGGAAGTGAGCGTCACCATAAATCAACGTGCACGCAAACTCATCCGCTTCACGCTCAATATCGTCGTGATCGTCGACCTTGAATTCAACATCTGCAATGAATCCGTAGTCTCTCCAGTGGCCCTTTGCCACATGGCCAAGTTCGTGAGCCAGCTTATAGGCGACTTTCGCGAAAGCATTGTCGTCTCGACAAATGGCGATCACTGGCCGGTCTTGCACGTTCACAACCGCCGCATCCATCTTCGCAACGCCCTTCCCGAAGTCCTTTACGTGGATCACAGGAATTCCACATGCCCATGCGTAGTTTATGAGATCCGAAAGTGCAATGTAGTTTCGATTCTCGGCTCGGGTACCTCGAAGCAACGTCGATCTCAATTCGAGAGGACTCTCCTCTGGGTCAACGTACGATCTATTAAAGCCACGTAGCGCCAGCTCAGCTGTACGCACGATCACACGGTGGGGAGCCTTTACTTGGTCGGGGTTGACTCCAGCCCTGGTAAAGCAGTTGAGGGATCCAATTTCTGCGGCAGCCGGACCATCATCATTAAGCCAACTTCCGGGATCCAAGTGCAACGCTCCAGAGAGCAATGAGATCACCTGCAGCTTTCCAGCTAAAGAGGCCATCATCTGGTCTGTCCAGTATGAGGGCACAAAATGATCTCTAACAAACTGGCTCTTTAACCCAGTTGCATGTGCTGCCGCTTTCGTCGCGTGAGAAAGTTTGGTCGCTTTTTCGAGTACAAACATCGGTACGGTTGGCCACCTCGCTCGTGCTTTTGCCAAGTAACGTCATTTCGAGCCTACCCTGGTCTAGTCAGGGAACGCACATTTCAGCACAAAGAGAACTCTTGGCCGATTGGATTCAGATTCTGCTCCGAAACGGATTTCAGTTTGGGCCCCTCGGAGCTAGCTGAGATCCACGAAGATTTCCCTAGTGTTAAGCTCGAGTCGAAATCCAGGGCTGGTGTCTTCAGTCTTGGATGAAATGAACTTTGAAGATCAAATATTTGGCTGCCGGACTAGGATTCGAAAGAAGTCTAGCTAGGTTCAAATTTACTATCCTAGACCGCTTTTTGCATCCATCTTTGCATCAGGGTGCCTTGACGTCTGGATGATGAGCATGGCCGCTCGTTTGAGATCTCGGCGGGATCTGGAATAGATTTTGAGGAGCATCTGAGGATCATGCCTTAGCATTTCGGCGGCGGTGCGGACGTCGACACCGCTTTCGAGGAGCCGCATCGCGAAGGTCCTCCGGAGATCGTGCAGACCTGTGCCTTCGAACTTCGTGCCCTTGATGAGTCTTCGCCACCGGTCGTCGAGCACGGATGGTGAGATTGGGATGTCCCTGCCGCCAATTACGTAGCCCGCGTGATGGCCCACGTAGCTGTCGAGTTCTGGACACATCGGCACCCAGGCCTCTGAGCTTTCCGTCTTGGTGTCTTTCAGCACGATCATGCCCTTGGCTCTGACCACGGCCCTTTGGATCATGACGCCATCGCCGTCTCGGTCTGAGTGGTGGAGCCCGGCTATCTCAGATCGACGCAATCCCATCTTGAGGGCCAGCAATACCATGATCCGAACCTCGTCACGCATTTCGAGCTCGAGGATTTCGGCTTCGAGTTTTGGCGAGAGCACGGTCGGGTTTGTCGCACCTGTAGGCGCTCGCGGAAGCGCGATCTTGATTGGGTGGCCCATTTCCTTGAGCATCTGGTGCATGAGCTGAAGGTAGTTTCGGCGAGTGCGGGGTTCGCCAGTCTGGACGGACAGCCAGGCGGTGAGGTCGTCGCTGGTGACGTCTGTGACTTTGATCTGGGCTATAGGGTGATTGCGTCGCTTCTCGAATGCTCGCCAGAGATCAACGGTTGTTGGGCTCATTGACGACGACTCTGAGGAGATCCTTTCGATTCTCCTTTGAACGCATATCAACAAGGTGGGAGACTGTGACGGCTTTTCTTCGAGGGCCTGGAGCTTCGCCCTCAGTGCCGGCAGCGCGTCCTGCTTTCGATCTACGCTCGGTCCATAGACGCGCGAACCGTTCAGCCTCTGATTCGCTCGGTACTTGCCGTTTGGTAGCTTCTGAATTGAGCCTTCCCCGCTCGCCCTCATTCTTTATCCATTCGCTGTGCCACGACTGAGTTGAATAATACACCTTGCCCCTTCGGATCGACTGCAGGAGCTGTTGCTCGACTGCTTGTCGTAGTGTGCTCTCCGGATCGCCTGTCAGAGCTGAGAGCACCGACAGTCGAATGAGCGTTTCCGGGTGGGGGCAGAGAGCGCTCATTTTCAGTTCAGAGCAGACGCCTCGAGGCAGTCGATCAGCTGCTGGGTGATCATTTGGCCCCCGGTTTCTTCGGCATCCTGAAGGCCTTCTCTGCGTCGAGGTGGATCTGAGTTGTGTCGATCCTGAGGAGCTTCACGAGGTTATCCAAGACAGGCTTCGGGCGGTCCTTCGCCTGGTCGCTGACGCAGATCTCGTCTTGTGTCGCAAGGAGGATCAACACCTTTGCGGTTGATTGGGGAGAGCTTATGTGAGCTTCGAATTTGCTGTCGTACTTGTGCTTCGACCAGCCGAGCGCCTCGCGAATACCGTCGAGGCCCGGGTGCCTTGCAGCGTCTTTGGTGTCGTAGATTTGAGGGTTATGGCCAATCCACGCGATCTTGGCCACGAGGTTGGCGAGCGTCTCGGGTTGAAGGATCAGTTCGACAACTTCGGAATGCTCCAGGATGACATCCAGCATGGCTTTTCGGTACGTTGTCTCGACCTTGAAATTTCGAAGCTCGAGACGACGCTTGTATCCGGCTTCCGGATCAGATTTGGCTGGTTCGCTTGATCGGGTACGGACGAAGCGCAAGACCTCGCCGACCTGATCTCCGTAAGTTTCGACGACAACTCCGAACTCAGCGTTCTTGTCGTGCTTGCCGTTGCCGGCGAGTCGCCATTGACTTGCCGGCAGCGCCTCAGGCAACTTTGTCTCGTAATGTTGAGAGAGCTTCGTGATCGACCACGGCGCGATTGACTTTGCTCTGGACGTAGGCGTCGAGCTTTCGCTCGTAGCAGCTCTTGTTTGTGCAGACGGCCTGTCCATTCTCTCGCCCTAAATCCTCAAAGAGAGATCCATGGGAGGCCGTGTTGAAGGCGCAACGGGTACAAGCCGGGGCAGAAGGAAAGATGTTTAGTTGGTCCTTCGGCCACTTCGCACCGTCCAGTCGTCGAGACAGATATTGGATTCTCTGCTTCAGCTGGCCAACCGATGGTCTGTACGAGAGGTTTTCCACCGCCTCTCTTTGGCCGTCGAGGTCGAGGGCTGAGACCATCTCCATTCCCTTTACGGGCGCATTTTGTTCTCGGAGTACTGCAGCAACTTCAGGATCCAGGCGGGCGAGTGTCAGACGCCTAGCCACAGTTTCGGGGCTCTTGCCTACTTTGATGGCGATCTGCTCGACATCATAGATTCCGCGATCGAGGAGCATTTTGTAGCCCTCTGCTTCCTCTAGCGGGTGGACATCTTCTCGCTGCGCGTTCTCGATAATCTGGACACTGAGGACATCATCGTCTGACATCTCCACGATTCGGCATGGAATCAGCTGGAGTTCTGCGTGGACGGCGGCTCTAAATCGCCTAGCTCCGCAGATGATCTCCTGGAGGTCGCCTACAGTGCGGGTGAGGATCGGCTGCAGGATCCCGTATTGCAGCATCGACTCGGCCAACTCGGAAAGTGCGGCGGGGTCGAAAGTGCGTCGCGGGTTCGTGGGCGATTCCACGATTTGCGTCGTCGGAATGAGTTCGAACCTTTCGGTCGGGGTAGCTGTTGGCATCATCGATTCCCCTCCGCGCTCTGGGCGGCTGTCGTGGCGGCGGTTGTGACTTCCGATCCTTTGACCACCGTCACCACAACAGCGAGCAAGATAACTGCCCAGATCACGAACTTCTCGATGCGTTGGAGCCTGGCCCCGCGGGCTTCTTGGAGTTGTCGATCGACGTGTTCGGCGTAGGGTTTGCCGGTGGTCGGGATCGTCGGCTCGCAGTTGAGGATTTCGGAGAGGCGTGGGTCTGACATCAGCGGGGGTCCTCTGGGTAAGCCCATTCGGTGGGCGGGTTCGACATAGAAAGGAGGTCGTCGAGGTCTGGGGAGAACCAGTAGGCCCTTGAGCCAGGCCCTCCAGATCGCCAATACATTCGGAGCCAGCCGAAAAAGGGGCCGAAGTCGCCGAGTAGTTTGAGCGTTCGGTCTGTCCGAGGAGGTTTGAACTCTTCGGGGACCGTGGCGATTGGGCGAGGGTTGGCCGGTGCTTGGGCAAGGGCTTCGGTAACTGGCATCAGGACTTCGCCCCCACGCCAGCCGAGATCAGATGGAGCTTGAAGACCATGAGGTCTGCGGCCACCTCGTCGATCAGCCGTGCGACTTCAGCGGTGTGCTTGAGCACATCGTCCGTGAGCTCGGAGTCGTGGAGCTGCTCTTCTAGGGAGTGGTGGCCGCGAACGTAGAGCGTGACCTTTTCGTCGACCGCGCGGGTCATCTTGTTGAAGTGATCTGCGAACTCGCTGATCCGCTGGTTGGTGGCGAGAATGTTCTTCATCTGGCCACCTGCCACTGGCCCGCTACGAGAACGATTTTGCGAACACTACTGATTTGGGCTTCGCGTCGGTCGGCTGCGCGTCGTGCGCGGTGGGTGAACTGTCGGTCTCGCTTCGATGGGCGAGAGGTTCGTGTTGATTGCGTCATGTCGAGTCTCTTAGCCCTGGTCAGAGGGCTATATAGACATGATACACAATTGTATCAATCAATGAATCATTTAGAGTTTATTTTCTTTCAAAAATCTTTCGCCATTGCTATCGTCTGGCAGAAGAAGTGCGTTGGGGGAGCGCGTTGTAGTCGCCAAGTGGTCGTCGGTTGACGCCGTGATGGGAGGAGGACGTAAAAAGGCCCGCGCTCTCGAATGATTAGCTAACTGCGAAAGCTCTAAGCCTAAGTACAATTTAGAACAATGGCTTCAATCGACCCCACCGGCAAACGATTAGCGAGACTGCGGGCCAT
>JBBRHU010000027.1:0-17251 GCA_038222255.1 Fimbriimonadales bacterium
TGCGACCATCAGGCGTGGACACCTGGGTGTAGCGGTATAGGGGTTGCGTAAACGTGCCTGAGCCGGTAGAAACTGAGAACGATGACTGACTCGTTGATGAGACCGTGAGCGTTCGCCCACCGCTATCCGTTATGGCGGAGATCTTGGCTCCCGCTCTCGTGATGCTGACGTTGTTGCCTTGCCGGTCAGTGATTCCGGTGAGGTAGGCATACTTGAGGCCGTAAGCTCCTGCCGCACCAGCCGTCATCGAAAACCTGGTTCGGTCTTTCGTGCGGAGCACCCACGAGGTTCCTTGTTGCTCAAGAGTGTCGTAGAATCCGGATGGCGGGTAATACACCATCTCAGGAATGGTCGTTCCCGTCGGAACCTTCTTCCAGAACGTGAGTCTTCGGCCCGTCGGGTAAGTGACCTCGGCGCGGTCGTAATATGCGCCACTCTGAAGAATCCGGGGGAGAGCTACAACACTCATGTCGTAACTTGAGCGCCAGTTGAGTCCCCAGCCAAGATCGTTGAAGTCTTGCACGTTGTGGTACAGGTTGAAATTGATGCCAACTCCGCCTGGACCAGACCAACCCACCACAGGAACCGTGGTCAACCGGTTGCCGGACTGCGTGTTCACCGTGCCTTGTGCGTAGGCACTTCCACCACCGGGCGCATCACCTTCCCAAGGGTAACTCCCGCCTGCGCGGTTTGCGGCTGCACCTGCAATGCCTCCTGAATCTGGGAGCCCACCTTCACCGGATCCCACACCGCCGCCTGTCGTTCCACCACCGCCTCCGGTGCTTGTACCGCCGGCTGAGCTACCGCCGCCGCTCGTAGTGCCAACTCCACCGCCAGTCGTGCCCCCTCCGGTAGTGCCGCCCCCCGTAGTGCCGCCGCCTATAGGTGGATATGAAACTCCACCGGGGAATCCACCATCCGGTCGGCCCCGACCCGGTCGAAACACAAAAATCTCGTTGCTACCGTCATAGGCAGGGGTTCCCGACGGAATCTCGGGCGGTTCGCTAGGGTCCATCTCGCCTCGAAGCACTGCATCTGCGTACTCCTGATCCTCTCGCTCACCCACCGACCAAGTGCCGCCACGACTAAGCGCATCCATCGCCGCGTCTGGAGTTGGGTCAGGCGTCGACGGAGTCGAGTCATAGGGATCTAAGTCAAGAAGAGCCAAAGACATGCTCCGCGCGAGTGAAGTCACAGCTCTAAAAGCACCGATGGCCCCAAAAGAACTATTCACCACAAGCAGGGCTGTTGCAATGAGGATGGTTTTTGGAAAGATGGGAGAAGTAGTTGTACCCTTCATGACTCAGTACCGAGCATCATACGGCATCTGTTAACGATATGCAAGGGCTCGGATATTAAATTTGTGAGAATGTGTGGAATTGAAAGTCTACGTGTCGTAACGCCAGGTTCAAACAATGGCACTGTAGTTAACTTACTGGAACATGTCTTCGATTTCATCTCGATGTTTTAGGGTGATCTTAGAACGATGATTGGTTCGAAGTCCTCCTGATCTGAAAGTGCGTCAGGGGGTTTCAGCTGGCGCGGCGAGAGTTATGCCCGAAAGCCTCTACCGCCCAGAAAGGGTGAAGTTCTGATAGAATCGACTTCGTCTCCGCCGAGACACACGGTTTAGTTTTATGGTTTGGCTTCCTGTTCTCTCTGCGACCCTTCAATCAAAGCCCAACGTCATCATCTTCTTTTGCGATGACCTCGGCTTTAACGAGATTGGACCGTTTGGTCAGATGAAGATTCCGACTCCGAACTTAGATCTACTTGCGAGGGAAGGAAAGATTTTGAAGCGCTTCTATACGGCGAGCCCGGTCTGCGCACCCTCGCGGGCGAGTTTGATGACCGGGAAGCACACCGGCCACTCTCCGATTCGCGGCAATTCTGAGGTCGGCGGTTGGGAGCTGAACGAAGGCGAAGGGCAGATCTCACTTCCTTCGAACGAGATCACCCTAGCGAAGCGGTTTAAGTCGGTCGGGTACCAAACGGCTGCACTTGGAAAGTGGGGAATGGGGGCGCCGGGATCAGAAGGGGTTCCGAATAAGCACGGGTTTGACTACTTCTTTGGATATCTCTGCCAGCGGAAGGCACATAACCACTATCCAGCTTATCTTTGGGAAAACCAAGACGTTTATCTACTGACGGGAAACAGCTACTTCCGACCACAGAAGCGGATAACAGCCGCTCAGGCCACGCCCGAGATGTTTGCGAGTTTCATCGGAAAGCAGTATGCGCCGGACGAGATCACAGGCAAAGCCACGACTTGGATCGATAAGAATCACGCCAAGCCGTTTTTCATGTACTTCGCAACGACGCTTCCACATACGTCGCTACAGGCTCCTCAAGAAGCAGTCGACAAGTTCCCGAAGGAGTGGGACACAACTCCCTACCTTGGGGAAAACGGCTACGTCCCGTGTGCTCGGCCCCGGGCTACCTATGCTGCGATGATCGCGAAAATCGATGATGAGGTCGGTGCCCTTCGGGCGGCGTTGAAGAAGAATGGACTTGATCGAAACACGCTGATCCTCTTCACGAGCGACAACGGCACCACCTTCCTCAAACAGGTCGATCGCCAATTCTTCGGGTCTCTTGGTGACTTGAGGGGAACGAAATCCACATGCTACGAAGGCGGAATCAAAATGCCGGCGATTGCTTGGTGGCCCGGTCAGATCAAGCCGGGGACCTCAAGTGAGCAGTTTATGTACACCTGCGATCTCACCGCTACACTCGGCTCAATCGCAGGCTTTGCGTCAAAGGGAACAGATGGCGTTGACGTTTTGAAGTCATTCACAGGCAACGAATCGGTTGTGCGTCCACCTATCTACTTTGAGTTTCCTGAAGAACTGGGCTATCAGGCCGTCATCATGGACAGTCGATACAAGGCGATTTTGCCGGAGACTCGCAGGGGCAATAAGAAGATTGAAGTGTACGACCTGATCGCAGATCCGAACGAGAAGTCAGACCTTGCACAGAAGCGACCAGACCTTGTCAAGAAGGGGAAAGCCTTGATTGATGCGAACCACATCCCAAACAAAGTGTTTCCGCTGCCAGGCATCGACACCCCAGCTGTGACCCCGAAAAAGGTACCAGCTAGCCAAAAGGCCTGACTTTTTGGGCTAACGCTAGATTAACGATGAGCAAGCGTTGGCCACCTATCATCCCTCCACAGCTCGCCGGCATGAGTGGCGAGCAGGAGCCTACGGATGATTCGATCCTCACAGAAAACACTCCTTCTTACATTCGCGCTTGTTGCCGCCATCGGAGTCGGCCAAACAGCGCTTGCCCAAGAGTCTGGCCCTGTCCTTTACTCGCTCTCCCCCACTTCTGGACCGACCGGTTCGACGGTTACGTTTAAGGGATTACGCCTAAACAACGTCACCAAGGTGGTCTTCTCGAACAACGTCTCGGCGCAGTTCACCATTGTTGACGCAGCCACCATCACCGCGATTGTCCCCGTCGGATCTGTCACAGGCAAACCCGTGGCCTACGGACCGACGAGCGGCAGTCTTTGCCCACAGCCGTTCAATGTGACGGGCGGTGGAAATAATGGTGGTGGAAACACTGGCGGCGGTGGGAACAGCACGCCTTGGGTTGCTCCACCAAACTTCGCCCTCACCCCAAACATGATGACCGGACACCCCCGGATCTTCGTGACGCCGACCACATTGCCAACCTATCAATCATGGGCTAAGGCGTCGAACCCTATCTGGAACAATCTCAACAGCTTCGCGCAAAAGTGCAAATCGGAGATGGATCAAGGCAAGGTTCCCGCGCTCGACGATGGCATGGGACTGTCAAATTTCAACCCCTATCCCTGCGAAGCTTACGCCGAGGTCTTTGCGTTCATGTCGATGGTCGACCCAAACATCGCCGCTCGGACAGACTGGGCAAAGCGATCCCACGACCTGATCATGTACGTGATCAACAATGCCGCCCAAGGGCATCTCACCACGGATAGCAGTTTCCGTGGGCCATTCTTCATGATCCATAATCGATCGCGTTGGTTTGGCGAGTGCTTTGCGACGTCGGTTGACTGGGCGTACCAAACTTACTCGGCTGCAGACAAAGCGAAGATCCGAACTGTTTTCCTCCAGTGGATCCAAGACAATATCTACGCCAGCGCGACTTCAAGCGAGCATCCCCAGCCTGTGGGTGTAGTGAACAGTCCAGTGCTAACTCCGAACGCCAGGGCCGTTCGGTGGGCAGGGAACAATTACTACTGCAACCATGCCAGAAACATCGGGTTCTTCTCGATGGGTCTGGATGCAGCGGATGACATTCCTGTCACTGCAACCGATCCCGCCGCTGGTGCACTCAGAGCCTATATCGGTAACGCGATTGGTGCGTGGCTATACCAGGTCAATTACAACGAGCAGACAAACATTGCTGGTGGCGTCTCTGCAGAAGGACTATTCTATGGAGAAAGCGACACGAGCGCGATCTCGATGCTCCTGCTCGCGATGAACACGACTCAAACGGACAACGCGGCGGTGTTTGGTCCGCAAGCAGCGATGGCAAGTGGTCCGTTCTGGTCACAGGAAATCATCGACCACTACGTCAGTTCGCACACTCCGCAAAAGACTCTGCAGAACAGTTGGCAAGCAGCATCGTTCCTGCCGGCAGACTATGGCGACACCCAGGGAAACACGATTTCAAACTTCGTGCGGACGTGGACTCCGCAACTCCTAATTAATCGAGCCAAGGGGAATACAGCCCAAGAACTGAAGCTACGTTGGATGATCGAGAACTACCTTCAAGGTGGCTCGGCTTCAATTCCAGGTGTCATGAGCAATCTCATGCAGACGTGGGGACCAACGATGGGGATTTTCTACTTCCTCGCCCTTGATCCAAACGGAGCTGCCGGAGTCGACCCTCGCCCGACAACCCCGCTCTACAACTATTCGACCGGTCTGGGGCGTGTGCTCTCGCGAACAAGTTGGAACACCAATGCGTCGCTCTTCACGTTCAAGTGTGGATGGAACAAGATCGACCACCAACAGAGCGACGGCAACATGATAGAGATGTATCGCAACGGCGAGTGGCTCACCAAGAACCGACTTGGTTACGGCTTCAACGTCGGAGGATCTCAGTTCAAGAACACGCTCTCAATTGAGAATCCAACAACTTCTACAAACTGGTTCACCGCGATCCAGTCAAAGGTTGGGTCTCAGTACACTTATTCAGCGGCGGGTGATCCAACCGTGCTTTCTAGTAATAGCTCGGACTACTCCTATGCCCAAGGGGATTCTACGAACCTTTACAACGCTCCGTCCGTCCAAGCGACTGACGTGCTTCACGCCAGTCGCTCAGTGATCTGGCTTAAGCCTGATATTTCGGTCGTCTACGATCGCGCTGACTCGAAGACGGCAAACCGCTTCAAGCGATTCTGGCTGAATACGCAGATTCAAGCTTCCGTCAATGGAAAGCTGGCAACCGCAAACACCTCTGGCGGACAAAAGCTGTTCGTGCAGAGCGTGCTACCGGCAACTGCAGTCGTCACGTCTCAGTTCAACCCGACGGGTTCGACCGGGCCAGACGGAGGAGAAACCGCACCGTACGAAACCATGTCCTCGAGGATCATGATCGAAGACCCGGCTAAGCCACTCAGCCTTCGAATGCTGAACGTAGTTCAGGGCGCGGACGGCACGGGCACGCCGGTTGCCACCACCGCGATTCTGTCGACGATCGGCGATGCCTTCGAAGGAGTTGCCTTTACCAACTTCGCTGTCATGTTCCAGAAAGACCTTGGCACACTGACGACAACCACCTTTACGGTTCCATCTGGAACCACGAAGGTCTACGTCTGCGGACTCGCGGCAGGTGGAAGCTACACCGTAACACAGTCGACGACGGCGACCGGAACGACCTACGTGATCGTGGCCGGCGGAACGACCAAAGCTGACTCGGGTGGAGTCTTAGCCCTCTAAACTCCAAAAGAACTGCTCGGATGCCCCTTCCGAGTAGCTTCACTCTCTATACTCAACATGCAAATGCCCAGCGTCTTCATCCGACTTTGCCCGGACCTTCAATTGATTAGAGAAGGCGCTGAGCCATTTTTTCCTCCTCCAGGAAAGAATGGCCTTCTGCTATTGCGCCTTGCGCTCACGCGGAAGCGACTGCTAAGTCGAGATGAGATCGTGCGGTTCCTCTGGCCAGCTGCCGACCCAACAATGGGGCGGGCTCGATTGCGAGTGGCACTGTCCGCGCTGAAGACCGAATTCCAGTTAGGAGACTGCATCATTTCAAACAAGCTCGAGCTAGGGCTGGACTGGAGCAATGTCGACACCGACTTTGAACAGTTTCGTAGATCGATCCAGCACCTTGAGGGCATCACCGATCCAAGAGACCACGCCAGACGAATTATCGAAAGCACCGGCGAACTCGAAGGGGTCCTCGGTAGTCAGTACAGCCACCCCTGGCTCGACGAAGTCCGAAACGACCTCTTAGAGCAAAAGGTGAACGCCCTCCGCCGGGCGGCCCAGCTTCTCATTACTGCTCAAGATCTTAACGGGGCGGAGTCTGCGCTACGAGGGGCACTCACTCTTGATCGCTATCGCGAGGTCACGCAGATCGACTTTGCAAACTTGTTGGTCAAATTGGGTAGGGTTGCCGATCTAACCGCATTTTATGAACAGCTTCGCAAGGGAACGATGCGAGAGTACGGCATGGAACCAAGTGGCCAACTCCGTCGAATCGTCCGCGAAGCTCAACACGCGTCGAAAGGTGTGAGCGAATCCCACCAACCGGTTCTCGAAGACCTTCCGCGTTCGCCAGACGTGGTGATTAGTCTCATCGGCCGCAACAAGGACTTGGAGTCTGTCCACCAACTCGCCAGTCGTCACCGGGTGGTCATTCTGACCGGCCCCGGCGGAGTGGGAAAGACGTCGCTCGCGCACGCTTTGATCTGGTTGATGTCATCAACCGTCCCCGATGGGACGCATCGAGTCCAACTCAGCGGCGTTCCTGTGGGTGGCGAGATTCTCACCACTGTCCTACGCGTGCTAAATCTGGACGGACCTGGTCTGTCTGATCCTCTCAAGGTCATTAGCGATCGACTAGGACAGGGACGACAGATCCTTTATCTCGACACCTGCGAGCATGTTTCGAATCGCGTATTTCGGCTCATTAACGATTTGCTAGCACGCGTTCCGGGACTTACGATCATCGCGACGTCGCGAGAATCGCTCCATATCTCTGGTAGCGCCGAATTTCGGGTGAAGCCACTCGATATTCCAGCGCAAGTTGGCAATGAGGATCTAGACCAACTTATGGAGTGCGCGGGAGTTCGGCTTTTTGTGACCCGTGTGCAAGACTACGATCCGGAGTATGAACTCACTCTGGGGGACGCCCCGCACGTAGCTGAAATCGTTCGGAGAGTTGAAGGAATACCACTCGCGCTAGAGCTCGCCGCGAGTCGCACAAAGTCGTTGACTGTGAAAGAGATCGCAGTGCGGCTCCATCGAAATTTCGAACTTCTGCGACAGTCGGGAGGACACGTTGATGAGCGCCAGCGGACATTGTTTAACACTATCGAATGGAGCTTTGGTCTTCTTAGCCCAACTGAGCAGGAAGTGCTTTGTCGTCTTTCGCTGATTACTCATCGGTGGACACTCGATGAGGCCGAACGGTTGTGCCCTCCAGAGCAAAACACCTACGAAGCGGTCACCCAACTTCTCGATAAGTCTCTCATCATTCGAGCCCGAATTGATGGGCGATACACGTTCTCTATGTTCGACTCGGTGCGCGAATTCAGCAGGGACAAGCTGGGCATCGCCCCTTACAGCTATGATGCGGCGTCACGGTTCGTCGGCTACGCACGGACATCACTGACCGCAGAGCAGCTTCAGTGGGCAACGCACCCAGACGGGTTCCTGGACTATTTGGAGCCACGTTTGAACACGTGGCTAAGCGCCCTGACTCAGAGCTTCGCAATCGAAGAAGATTTTCCCCTCGCGTCGATCGACATTCTCCTTTGCTTAATGAAGTACTGGCTGACTCGGGGGAGCACCTCGCAGGGACTCGAAATGTTTCACCGGCTCCGTGATCGACTCGGCCCCACAATCGACCGAGCAGAAATGTTTCCAGTGCTGAAATTTGGGTTCTATCTCACTCTCTGGCAACACGACGGAAAGGAGGGCGAGCGCATCGCGAAGCTGCACCAACGAGTGGCACGGGAGCTGGGAGACGAGGTTCAGCTTAGGTATGCAACCCACAACGTCGCACGAGCACTTCAGCTTGCGGGCGAATTTGATGAGGCGGTGCGCTGCCTCGACGATCTCATCCCTCAGTTTTTCGCCGCCGGTGAATGGTTCTATCTGATCCTCGCGCGGACTTACAAGTGCGAGATCGCCCGAGAGCGAAACGATCGCGTGGAGGGTCGGAAGGCGTTTGAGGAGCTTTACGAGTGCTACCAAACTTATGGAAGGAATCTCAAGGGAGAAACGACGACCCAGTTGATCGCATCTTGTGCGTTCTGGATCGAGCCAGACCCCAAGGTTGGTGCAGAATTACTCCTCGTCGCCGTGATGGATCCCCGAACAAGGCTGAACGAACGGACCCTGGCTTTTCGATCCATCATCGTCGCAGTGCTTGCAATCCGCGTCGGGTTTTTCCCTCTCGCAGCTCAAATCTATGGAGCGTTCCGGAAATTCTGTAGTGATGCCGGAGTTACGAATCTCAATCCGATGGATGAAGCGACATGCGTACGAGAGCTGTCCGTGCAGCTTAGCGACTTTGAAAGAGAGGTGAATTATCGCATCGGTGAAGGTATGACGAAGGGAGAGATCGGCGAACTGTGCATTAGCATCTGTCGGACAGTGCTCAATCTCGACGAAAAGGCGTAGATTAGTAGCATATGTCCGCCATCCTCTTAGCCGCTGTTGTCCTTGGACAAATTGCTCATCCTGCCCCTCCGCAGGGAAAGCCGAAATATGAAGTGCGAGCCGACCATGATCCCGACGGAATCGGGGTGTTTTACATGGGCCGCGAGATTGCCCAGGTTATGGGACACGAAGCGGCAGGTTGGCTAGACCGTCCCGAGCGGTATGTCGAGGAGGCCCCGCAGTTGCTCATCGCCAGTCTCGGGCTCAAGCCGGGAATGGTTGTAGCCGACATCGGTGCGGGGAGCGGCTATTTGTCTTTTCCCATCGCCCAAAATGTGGCCCCGAAAGGAAAGGTTCTCGCTGTCGAGATTCAGCAGGAGATGCTGGACATCATCATTCGAAAGCGAAACAATGGCAAGGTGAAAAACGTCGAAACCGTACTTGGAACGACGACAGATCCAAAGCTACCAACTCGTGGAGTCGACCTGATCTTCATGGTAGACGTCTATCACGAATTCGACAAGCCTTACGAGATGACAGAGAATATGATCAAGGGCCTTAAGAAAGGTGGAAAGCTCGTGTTCGTGGAATACCGCAAAGAGGATCCGTCGGTGCCTATCAAGGAACTTCACAAGATGAGCATCGAACAGGTGCGGAAAGAGATGGCGCTCTTTCCAATGAAATATGTGAAGACGGTCACGACTTTGCCACGCCAGCACGTGATCATTTTCGAGAAGCTCTAAACAGCAAGACGGGCTGGCAAGTGAACTTGCCAGCCCGTTTTGTCGTGCTTAGTAACTGACCGCGAGGACAGCCTTATTGATGTTGATCTTGTACGACGAGTTGCTCAATCGGATCGGGTAGAGCGTTCGGATCAGGAGTTTCACCGATTTACCGGATGCGTACTTTCCGGGATCGAGGTTAAGCGTGAACGACGTGTCGGAAGCGCTTAGAGTGCCCGTGTAGAGCAAGTCATAGGTGCTTGTCGAGTAGTTGTAACCGTACACGTAACCGGTCGAGGTGGCCTTGGCGTTGATCGTCACCTTCGCAGCAAATGTGAATAGCTTCGAGGCGTTGACCGGCAGAAAGTAGCTCAATTCAGCGGCTCCAGTTTGGCCCGCCGAGTTGCTTGCAGATGTGAACGAGTAGTAGCTCTTGTCGTCTGCGGCAAGGCTAGCTGGCGTACCAGACGCACCAGATCCCAAACCATTGTAGATACCGACAGTTGCGGGAGCAACCGTTGCGTTGGTGACAGTAGAGCTTGAAAAGGCATCGGCAAGAGCGTTGAAGTTCGGAGCTCCCCAGCCTGTTGCGAAGTCCCAACCGGCATGGGCGTTTGCCAAGGTGCCATCTGGCAAGTTTCCGATCTGGCCAGAGGTGACATCAAACCAATATTTGGAGTCGCCGTTCTGAGCGTAGACAACGTCCTGGATCCGGCCGAGTCGGCTTTTGCCAGCTCCGTTCGGAGGCAAAGAGCCCGTCGCGACAAGCTTGTGCATTACTGCGGCAAGCGCTCCTGCACAGAGTGGGCTTGATGCGCTTGTTCCGCTCACGCCAATCTGGGACCCGTTGTAGAAGATGTAGAACGCGCCGATCGTGTTCTCATTCGCATGGAGAGAGAAGTCTGGGGAGAGTCGATAGTTGATGTTCGTCGGAACTCCGTTACCCTTCTGCCAGGTCGGAAGCTTGTTGAATCCGTAAGTGTTGACGATCCAGCCTCCGCCGCCACCTCCTCCACCGACTAAACTCCAAGCCACTTCGCTCACGCGAGCACCGGATGAATTCACAGTCGCTTCGGTGCCGCCAATCTGGAGCACGTCCGGTTCAAAGACCGGGTAGTTGTCGCCGTACGCAGCGTAGTTAGTTCCGGTATCGCCCGTTGCGACCAAGTAGGTGATGCCTTGGAGGGTCATCTGTGTGTGGAGCGCGTGTCCAGCGGCGGCCGTACTTGCCGTGAGGCTCCAACCGTAGCTCTCGGTGATGACGTCGGCAAGGTTGTCGTTCGCCTCGCGGGTTAGGACGTTGATGAAGCTTGCGCCTCCGTCATAAATCAGGACGTTTGCAAGGGGTGCTTCGGCGAGCACCATCTGTAGGTCAAGGTTGCCTTCAACACCGGGGCCACCGCCTTGGTTTCCACCATCAATCGTGATGAACGAAACATTGCTTCCGGCACCCGCTCCCGGGACGGGGAGTGAGAACTTGGAAATGTACTGCTTTGCGTCGGCGATGGAGACGCCGTCAAAGTTGGAAATGCCAACCGTTCGCCCTGCGCCCGTAAACCCGTTTGCGAAAATGGGTTGTGAATTGTACAAGGTCCGCGCTTGGCTGGGGTTGAGCGTAGATTTCTTGAAAGGCATCGTGAAGTTCTCGAGCCCATCAACGTGCCGAACCTTTCCTGCCAGCGAAACGGGCATTTTAAGATCGCTTGCGAAAGCGAAGAACTCCTCGCGACCCCTGAGCGCGGGCTTCTTGAGCCGGTAAGTGTTGATCTTGGTTTGGAAGGCTTTCTCTGCCTGCTCAACGGTGCAGTCCGCCAAGATGTTCATGTTGTTCTTGGCCTGCAACGTGACCTTGAATCCGCTGGTCTTTAACCAGGCAACCATGCTCTCTACCGTGGCTTTGCTCTGGCCGAACCGCGTTCCAACTTCTTCTGGCGTCAAAAATTTGCGGAAGTTAGGA
Organism: Fimbriimonadales bacterium; assembly: GCA_038222255.1. Classification (GTDB taxonomy): domain Bacteria; phylum Armatimonadota; class Fimbriimonadia; order Fimbriimonadales; family Fimbriimonadaceae; genus Fimbriimonas. Next base: position 11,508 of record JBBRHU010000027.1, read on the forward strand.
CTCTTTGGATCGCTCACATCGTTTGATGCTGCTTCCATCGAGGCCTCGTCGATCGGAGGCAGCGAAAGCGAAATATGAAGGACACGGTTATTGTCGAGATGACCCGTTTGCTCGGCAAACTGCAGTGCCGGACTAAGCCTGACATTCAGTTTTGCAGTGGGTTCCGACGATTGGGAGTAGGCCACGAGAACTGCACCCATCGTTGCACCCATCGTGATCCACCTCATTCTCGACTTCGAGATTCGAATATTGGGGACAGAATTCATTTCCATAATACAGCTCACTTCCGCTTACGCTCACTTGTACGCTTGGCGAATCTATCGACGTTACCGAATGCGCTACTTTAACCGTTTGGGAGGATTACTTAACCATTTGCAGTGTCCCTCCGCTCCCTCGTTAGGGTCTCGGGGGACACTGCAGTCGGATTACTGGAAGTGTTCCGCGACGGCTTTGATCTCTTGAGCACCAAATGATGAGGGTGGAATGGCTCCTGCTTCAAGCAAAATCCTCGCACACTCGGCATAGTCTGCATCCTTTCGATAGCGGTTCATGCAAGCGTGATCAACCCAGCCAAGCGGAGTTCCGTTGTGGTACCCGTCCCGCGCTTCGAAGTCCGCGCCGGCCTCGACCAGCAGTCGAACGAGGCTTGGATGACCGACATACCCCGCCGCATGCAACGCGGTATCTCCTAAACGAGATCGGGAGTCAATTGGGAATCCCAGATCAATCATAGACTTCACGCCATCAAAGTTTCGGTGCCATGCAAGCGTCTCAATCAGACCAAGGTCGGCAGGGGAGAGTCGCTCCCAAAAATCAGGAATCCTTTCTATCGCCGCCCTGCCTGCTTCGGTACGTCCCCGAGCAATGTGAGCAAGAATCTGCTCGACCTCGTCGAGGCTGGTATCGGCACCCTGAGCCGCAAGAAAGTCCGCGTGCTGTTGCAATCCAAGGCGCACAGCGAGTCGGTAGGCACTGACCCCATCTCGCTCGCGAATCCCATCAATTGGAGCTCCTGCTTCAAGCAACATCTGAAGCAAGGCAAGCTGGCACTCGTTGGTCACTGCCCAAGTGAGCGCCTCAGGAGTGAGTGGCTCGGTTAGGTGATCGAGCAGTAGCCTGAGGCCTACCGAGTCGTCGGAATCGAGCATGTGGTTGATGACCATGTCGCCGACAGCGCCCCCTCGCTCAAGGAGAAGTTTCAAGCATCGGAGGTCTCTGTGTTCACACGAGTGGTAGACCGATTCGCCATCGTTCGGGTTTGCTCCGGCGTCGAGAAGGAGCTTCGCGAGTTCAAAGTCGTTGTCTCTGCCAGCAGCGTAATAAAGCAGCGGAAGGGGATTGTCCGGCCAGTTCTCATCCATGTGCAATTCGTTGGGGTTCGCGCCTGCGGCGAGTAACATCCTAACCAGTTCCAGCCTCGCGCTGCGAGTCGAGACCTTTGAGTTCACAGCGTAAACGATGAGAGATCGGGACATCGGGCCGACGGGTTCGTTGATCCTTTCGGAATCGACCTCTATCGCGATCTCGCCTTCGATTGCTTGGAGCCAGGGTTGCTTCTGGCCAAGGAGAAGCTTGAGAGCTACTTCGAAGACCGGTCGATCACCTGCCCACGCCGCCTTAGAGATTCGCTCTTCAAGTTCGTAAGTGGGAAGTGCGAGCAATTCGAGATGATGCTTCAACCTCGCCCATGTGGGGTAGCCGTACTCACGAGCCACAACAATTTGGGCATCGTGAAGGGCGATTTCGCCTCGGGGAGCGTGACCTGAATCGGTGAGCCGCCGCAGGGCTGCCGGGTCGGAGGCCTGGAGGGATGTGAGAAGGGCCTTGGATTGCCGCTTAAGAGAATCGAGCGATGCTCGTCCGATGAACTGTTTCATATTTGAACCTCAATGCAACTGCCCTTGATCTGCATGGAGGGCGCACGTAGGTTCGTGCTGACTATTCAAGTTCAAGAGGGGGAGAGACTCCTTTCCGCAGACCCGGAGGCATCCTCTACTGCCTTCGGTTGCATAGTATCACAACCGAGAGTCACTCGGCAAGCGTGAGTTCAAGCACTGAGTCAAGAGACATCGTCCGTCCTTCTTTCCGAGCGGCCTCGTAGGCTTCACTCCCGATCTCCGCTCGAGCACGCTCAGATTCGATGGACTGTAACACCGTGTCTGTCGGCGTTTGGGGTGCGTTAAGCTCTTCTCTCAGCGCCTCTGAGGCTCCCCAGATCCGGACTGCCTCTGACGTTCGATGCGTATGGACTAGGAAGTTGGCAAATCCTTCCAAGTTGTATGCCATACCGCGTCTATCGTCAAGCTCGATTCGAATGCGGAGGGCTTCCTGGTGTAGCCTCAATCCTCGGTCGTGGTTAAGAAGCTGCACCGCAAGGTTGCCTAGGTTAGTGTACGCTTCTGCGATTCCATAGCGATCTCCCAATTCCTTCTTAATCTCAAGACTCTCTTCGTGGATGGTCCAGGCTAACTGATAGTCACCGGTGGAGGAGGCGAGATTGCCGAGGTTGTTAAGAGTGACATTGATCCCTTTCTTATCTCCAAGCTGTTTGCGAATCTCAAGACTCTCGACTAGACACTCCATCGCTTGTTCGTTTTGACCGGTGTGGTACCAGATGTTCCCGAGTGCATTAAGAGATTCACCTACACCAGCTAGATCGTTCACTTCACGACGGATGGAGAGACTCTCCTCAAACTGCTTTTTTGCGTTCGAGTGGTCGCCGAGTAAGACACACATGACGCCGAAACCGTTGATGGCCTTAGCTCGCTCTACGGTCTGCTTGTCTGCTCCCGCTCGGCTCAGCACTTGGCTACACAGCTGGTGCCCCTCAGCAAGATAACTCCGAATGAGCCAGAATCTCCAAAGCGCACCTGCCAACCTTAAACCCAAGGCTGGTTCTGAGGGAAATTGGATCGCCGCACGAATATTGTCGTATTCCGTGCCAAGCCGTTCGAACCACATCTTTTGGTCGGCGAGAGTGAGTTCGGGCTCTGCGAGCTCAACAAGGTCAAGGAAGAATTTTTGGTGTCTGGCCTGGACTGCTGCCGATTCTCCAGATTCAGCAAGTCGATCCTTTGAATACTGACGAACCGTCTCAAGCAGACGATAGCGTGTTTGGTCTTTGACCTGGTCAAGGGCGAGGAGGCTCTTGTCCGCGAGTGCGCTGAGCAGGTCGAGGACATCCCATTGTTCTACGGGATCGTCCGCCAGTTCCGATGCATGGGCACAGATTTCCTCCGCCGCGTGAAGCGAGATGCCACCGACGAACACACTCAAACGGCGCAGCAGGACACGCTGAGGCTCGTCGAGCAAGTCGTAACTCCAATCGATCATCGCACGAAGGGTCTGCTGGCGAGGCAGCGCGACTCGGCTGCCGCCGGTCAAGAGTCGGAACCGATCATCGAGCCGACCGCTCAGTTCGTCCACCGTCATCGACCGGATGCGAGCGGCCGCAAGTTCAATTGCGAGCGGAATACCATCGAGGCGATAGCACACGGAAGCAAGCGCAGGAGCATTATCGTTCGTAACTCGGAACTCGGGCCGAGCCGCGACCGCGCGTTCCACGAACAGTCGCACCGACTCAAACTGGGTGAGTGACGCAGCATCATGTTTATCGCCTGGCTTCGGCAAAGAAAGAGATGGCACCTTGACCGTGTACTCACCGCTAATCCCTAAAGGTTCTCGGCTAGTCGCGAGGATCGAAACCCTCGGACAATCTCGCAGAAGGTTGGCGACCAGCTGGGCGACCGCGGTGAGCAAATGTTCGCAGTTGTCCAGGATGAGCAGCAAGTTCTTATCACGCAAGCTCTGAACAAGCGTCACGGAAATCGATTCGCCCTGGACTTCGCGGACCTTCAACACCTCTGCAACGGTTTGGGGCACGAGCAGAGCATCGCTCAGTTGTGCGAGCTCGACGAGCCACACCCCATCGTTGAACCGATCGAGCACGTCTGCGGCGACCTGTAGGCCCAAGCGAGTTTTGCCGCTGCCCCCAGAGCCCGTCATGGTGAGAAAACGATGCTGTCGGATGAGCGATCTCGTCTCGGACAGCTCCTTTTCTCTGCCAACAAATGACGTGACCTGCTGAGGCAGGTTGTTTGGCAAGGCAATGTTGTCCAGTGTTCGCAGCGGCGCAAAGTCAGTGGGTAAATCCGGGCCGAGCAGCTGGTAGATCGTCTCAGGCCGCCCCAAATCCTTGAGGCGATGGTCCCCCAAATTTCGCAGTAAACACCCTTGCGGGAGGAGGTCTCGACAGAGCTCCTGGGCAGCGGCGGAGATGATGATCTGGCTACCGTGTGCGGCGGCAAGGAGCCTTGCGACACGGTTGAGCGGCGGCCCGAAATAGTCTTCGTCCCGAAACTCCGCGGGTCCAGTGTGGATCGCCATCCGGACTCGCAAACCGTTTGTGACTGCCCACTTTTCTTTTACGAGCGCAGACTGTGCCTTGCTGGCCGCAGCAACAGCTTGTTCGGCAGTGGCAAAGGATGCGCAAAATGCATCGCCGATCGTCTTGAAAACGGTGCCCCCCGACGCCGAAACGACTGACCGTAAGATCTCGTCATGGCGAGCTAGAGCTCGGCCCATTTGCACAGGCTCCTCTTCCCAGAGTCGGGTTGATCCCTCAATATCCGTGAAGAGGAATGTGACGGTTCCGAGAGGAAGGCTCATGGGGCGCTCGCTTCCGGAGTCTACTTGAGAGCGTGCTTACGAAACAAAAGGACTCGGTATAGACCGACCACTTTCCCCCGTCCAGTTGACGACCGCGAGTAGGTCAATCAACCAAAACTCGAACGTCCTACCCATCAATCAGGATAAAGTGAGACTGTGAACGAATTGCCATCACGAAATGGTCGTTCTACCGAGAGACAGAGAGATGACGGACGAGCCCATTTCGACACCAACCGATGATGCAACTTTGGCCGCAGAGCCCAACGTGGCAGCAGAGCCCACTAATCCCCCCGAACTCACGGCCAAGACCGCTCGACTCGTTGTCAAGCGATCTGGTGCGGAGACGGATATCGTCTTTCCCCTTAACCCGCCGGCCACTATTGGCAGGTTCGACCCTAGCGTAGGGCCGATCGATGTTGATCTGGGTGGTCTCCCCGAGGGGCAGTACATCAGCCGCAAGCATGCGAAGATCACATTGGAGGATGGTGTGTACAAGGTTCATGACCTTGGCTCATCCAACGGCACCTTTATTTTGAACTCCGATTTCGAAAAGGTCGACGAGGCTGAGCTCATCGATGGGTCTGAATTCGCGCTTGGAAATGCGCGATTTGTGTTCCATCTCGACTAGGTGTATAATTTTCTCTGTTGAGAGAAGGCTCATCGGCCCATGAAAGCCGGCGGATCCTCACCGGGGTCCGTCGGCTTTTTTGTGTGTACATGAGCCAATTTGGCGGACGCTTTTAAGGAAAAACGAATGGCAACTCTTGTAATCGTAGGAGCGCAGTGGGGAGACGAGGCTAAGGGCAAGCTCGTGGATGTTCTCGGCTCGCAAGCGGACGTAGTGGTCCGATTCGCAGGTGGCAATAACGCTGGTCACACCGTCATCACCGGCGGACAGACGTATAAATTTCAGCTGATCCCAGCCGGCATTCTCCATCCAGGCACCGTTGCAATCATCGGCAGCGGAATGGTGGTTTGTCCGAAGGGATTGCTCGAAGAACTTGATCGAACGCTGGCTCAGAAATCTGATCTTGGCGACCTTAAGGTATCAAGCGGGGCCCACGTCGTCTTCCCAT
>JBBRHU010000028.1:0-17213 GCA_038222255.1 Fimbriimonadales bacterium
CGGGCGATCATCATTAACAATAACCCGGAGACGGTCAGCACTGACTTCGATACGGGTGATGGTCTCTACTTTGAACCGGTCACGCTCGAAGACGTGATGGACGTGATTTCGCACGAGCACCCTACCGGAGTGGTCTGCCAGTTCGGCGGCCAAACCGCGATCAACCTCGCGGAAGGGTTGCAGGAGCGGGGCATCCAGGTTTTGGGGACATCTCCCGAAGCGATCGCCCAAGCCGAAGATCGCGAACTTTTTGACGCACTGCTAGAATCGCTCGACATCGCAAGGCCGAAAGGGAAGGCGGTCCGAACTTACGCCGAAGCCCAGCAGATCGCCGAAGAAGTCGGCTACCCCGTCCTCGTTCGCCCTAGCTTTGTCCTAGGTGGGCGCGCGATGGAGATCGTCTTCTCTGCCGATCAGCTTCACCGCTTCTATTTGGAAGCCGAAAAAGAAAACCCCGGCATGCCGGTTTTGGTCGACAAGTACCTGCTCGGCAAAGAGGCAGAGGTCGACGTGATTTCGGATGGCGAGGACACTCTCACCCCCGGCATCATGGAGCACATCGAACGCGCCGGCATCCATAGCGGTGACTCGATGGCGGTATATCCCCCGGTCTCGTTGTCCCCCGCCGTGCAGCAGCAACTCGTCGCCGACGCCGCCAAAATCGCGAAGGCACTGGGCGTGAAAGGCTTGATGAACATCCAGTTCGTGGTCGCGCCCGACGACAAGGTGTACGTCCTAGAGGTGAACCCACGCGCAAGCCGCACCGTTCCTTTCCTGAGCAAGGTCACCGGAGTCCCGATGGTCGACCTCGCAACGCGCTGCATGATGGGCCACAAGCTGAAAGACCTCGGGTACACGAGCGGCCTCTGGAGTCCGAAGGGCTTCCAGAAAGGAGAGGTCATATCTGTTGCTGAGATTCCTGTTAACCCCGTCACGGTACCGTTCTTCGCGGTCAAGGCACCTGTGTTTAGCTTCCAAAAGCTTGGCAAAGTTGAGCCTAGTCTCGGGCCGGAAATGAAATCGACCGGCGAGATTATGGGCATCGACCCTACCTATGAAGGCGCGCTCTATAAGGCAATGATTGCGAGCGGAATCAATTTCAAGGGAGATGGTGCGGTCTTGCTGACCGTAAAATCGGACGACAAAGAAGACGCTGTTCGAATCGGTCACCGACTCAATGCAAACGGAAAATCTATCCTCGCTACGCCAGGTACTGCGGCGTGGCTCAAGGAGAACGGTGTCGAGTGCGAGGCGGTCGAAAAGATCCAACACGGTTCGCCCAACATCCTCGACGCGATTATGTCCGGCCAGGTCAGCCTTATGATCAACACCCCGAGCATGACGGAGACTAGCGAAAGCGAAGCCGCTCTTATCCGTAGAGCATGCATCGAAACCGGCGTCCCTTGCGTCACCTCAATCGACACCGCGATGGCGCTGGTGAGAGCACTAGAAATCTTCAGCGATCCTTCCAAGGCCTCGTGCGTGCGGCTGCAAGACTACTTCGTTGCGAAGTAGTCTTCGTCGGTTCTGCGGAGAAATCGATCGGCGATCCAATTCCTAATCTGTACAACTGAAACGCTCCTTTCGGCTTGTTCTTTGTCGACGTCTGCGGATCGATCGCTCGCCCAAAAATGGCCACATATGTGATCAATATTCGCCTAGCGTTAATCCTCCGTTAATCCTTCATTAGGTTGGGACGATTGCCCCAAGTAATTCAATAGTTCTCAATTATCTCCTGTAATGTAGAGCCAATAAGGGTGGTCCAACGACCGCCTGATATACCAGGGATCTCCTGGAGGAACACATGAAAGGAAGAAAAACTTACGCGCTATCTGCAGTGTCGATTGCAACCGTCACACTTGCTGCGAGTGCATCATCCCAAATTTATCCGTTGCGCCAGGGACCCTTCATTCCGGGCAGACTTGTGGTTGTCCAGGCCGGGGAAGGATTGAATACCAACCTGAACGATGCGGTTTCGGGGTTCATCGAATTCGACAAAAACTCTCCGTTTCCGCTCGGACCCCTCGCTCCAAACTCACGAAGAGCGGTCAGTATGCTCAGCGGCTTTCTCACCGGAACTCTCTACACTGGAATGCAATCGACCAAAGGACAGCTTACGCGCTCCCCCGACGGGCGCTACTTATCCTCCTTTGGCTACACCTATGCAACAGAATTAGACACTTACTGGAACTTCTTTTGGGGTGACATGAGGCCACCACATCTTGACTTCAAAGCAGATTATTGTGTCTACAGTTTCGACGCAAATGGCCTCCCAGGAGTGCTTGCTACCTCGCCCGATCTCGGTTCTCCAGGTGATAAGTATTGTGGAATTGCTGACCCTGCGGCAAACCCCATGGTTGCAAACATTGCCGGCGACACGGGTCTCCTGTCCTACAAATTCACTCCGCCAGAAGGGTTCTTCATTGCCTTCGATAACCACAACGGTCACGTGTTCGGGCGGAGCACTCCGATGACGGGCATGGTTTGGATGGACACGAAGATTACGACCTCATCCGCAACCTGGGGAGCAGTCGCGGGAGGGCGGACCACCTTCGCTATCAGCAATGGCGAGATGTGGAACCCAGCAATGCGGCTTCCACCAGGCCTCTATGCAACGCACGGATTGCTCACCTACGGCAGCAACAACTACTTCTCACCGGTGATCACGAAAGACCAGTATCCGAGCCTTACCGGCAAGGTCAGTACCGCCCTCGTTGTAAACGACACCCTTGTATACATCGCTGAGTCTGAGCCGGGGGCAAACACGATCCACATGTTCAGGAGGCCAAGTAGCGGATTTCCAATATGGTCTGAAACCACCTTCAACCTCGGAACGGATGAGGCTGGCAGAGGACTGAAAGACAACGCCGTCCACTCCATGTGTTATGACGCAGAGACGAACCAGGTCTTCGCCACGACGAAGGCGCCCTTCGACGACTTCTCTTCGAAGGGAGCTGGCTTCAATGGATCAAAGCTCGTCCCGAACAGGGTCGTAACCTTTCCCGCAGGAGTCAATCCAAACCCAGACGGTTCCCTGCAGCAATGTCGGATTCGCACCGTCGCACGGGCTGGTTCTTTCTCAGAATTTCACGGCATCGCGTTCAGCCCATCTATGGTGAGCGAATCTGATATCCGAAGTGAATCGACCGCTCGAAGCGACGGCGGTTGGCGCACGATTGATTCTTGCGCGGATGCGTCATCTAAAAATTCCAGCTTCGTGCTGTTCGAGGATGCCGCCTCGACCAAGAGTGACGGAACCTATGGGAGCAGGATAAGGATCGCACGGGCTGACCCGCTTTCCATTGGTAACGCCAAGAGTGGCAACACCTTCCAGCTGCCCCAAGGAGTACAACCCCTCCGAGTTTTCCCCTCCTCTGGTGGCAGCGCGCGCATTCTCGCCGTTGATGCCAATAGCCATCGAGCCTTGATCTACTCGGTAGACCAGTGGCTCAACATAAACGGACAGTGGTCAAGTTGCGGAACGTCAGACGGCATGCACCCTGTCAGCCTCGCCAACGACCTTTCCACAGGTGGCGCCGCACTCCTCTGGTCGGGAATCATGGGTACAGAGGACGGAGCGCAGCATAAGTTCTTTGTCCAAGAGCTAAATTCGAGCGGGACGCTGATTAAGCCCTATGTCGGCACCGGATCTGGTTACTACATCGCCGACTTTGACGCCAGAGATATTCAACAACATCCGCTCTCGAAAAAGTGGGTGATCATGCTCGGGTCGACGGACGGCGTCGGTAAGGCCATCTTTGCCTCGCTCTCGCCGGATCTCAAGGCTTCGCAGGCACTCGTTTCGAGCCTCAACCCGATGAACATCCCGCCAGTGCCTGACGAAGCCACGGGGACCCCGGTCGTTAGCCCGGTTCGATTCGGCTTTGGGTCCTACAATGCTCGAACGGGTCGACAGGATGGGTCTGCATTCGTTCTGAACACGGGCCCCGGAACTCTCTTCCGGATCGACCAAGTTGCGCTCTCTGGTAATGACGTGATCAGCACAATGCAAGGCACCGCTTTCCGATGGGACAACGCAAACCAACAGGGCGGAGGGGTGATGCCCCTCGGACCGGTGGGGCTGCAAGGCGGCCGTCTGCACTATGCGAGATCGCTGAACATCTTCGGCTCAAATCCAACCGTCGGAGTGATTTCGCTAGAGAAGTTCCCCACGTTCGGGAGCGAACCCGCGCAAGGCGCCCCTCTCTCTCTCCGGCTACTAAGCCTGAATTCGTCAATGTCGATGACAAACATTCAGTCCCCGCCGATCAGCCTCCGCCTCCTCCCCGGCCTCGCACCCCTCCCGTAACCAAACCAACCAAGAGCCCTCCCCTCGTCACGGAGGGAGGGCTCTCATTTGGTTTCTTCTGGCTACGAATGGGTTAGGCGCCACTTGGTTGTTCAACGGTTATCGACAAGATGAGAGCGTCGTAGCTCGAATCTCGCCTGGAGCAAGCCTCTATAGAGAAACTGGACAGCCTGAGAACAACGCACTGCAAAGGTTCATGAGAGCTGAAACCTTCGCAGGCCAACAACGACCGCGTCGCTACTCCAAATCCGTCGTGCCTCTGTTGAGAGCACCTGAGATATCGAGCGACTCCTTACCGGCGCGGAGGGTTCGTCCACGAGACGAACTCGTGACCAACCTGTCCTGCGGAGCCTGGGTTTTTTAGACGGGCCCGCGCGGAGAACTTACGTTACACAGGGCGTCTTGTATAGGTCCTCAGTTCCCTTCCACGGTTTTGCAAACCGAGAGGTTTGTGAGTCTCCAGCAAGTCTCTCCATGACCGCTGACAATTTTGCAGCACACAATCGGGTCAGGATCTGGCTTAGGCTTCTGTGTTATGCCTGGTGCAAAAATCTACGTACCTAGCGCGGGGAGAGACAAAATCGCAATCGTTAACAGCGAACGATTGGTCCAATAATCATGAGTTCGCCTTCTAGCTTTGAGGCGCGATTGTTCAAAATCTCACGGATATGTAGAGGGAGTTAGGTTAACGGCTTACTCTGTCAGCTGTTGCTAGACGCAGGGCCATTGAGAATTCCCTACGCCCAATCCTTCAACGCCGGATACAGCGCCCTATACCGCGCATACACCGCTGCATAATCTGCCCCCGACGGGCCGATTTCGCTTTTGGTGCGGATCGTGGCTTGGCAGGCGGTGGCGACGTTGGGCCATAGGCCGATGCCAACGCCTGCGAGCAGGGCTGCGCCCATTGCGGGGCCTTCGTCGGATTCTAGGGATCGGCAGGGGGCGCCGAACATGTCGGCGAGCATTTGAACCCAGAAGTGGCTCTTGGCGCCACCGCTCGTCACTCGGATCTCGCTGGTTTCGGCACCGAGAGCTCGGAGGCAGTTTAGGCCGTCGAGCAAGCCACAGCTTAGACCTTCAAAAACTGCGCGCGCGATGTCGGCCCGAGTGTGGGCTAGGGTTAAGCCGCTTAGGCTTCCTCGGGCGGTGGGGTCGTTGTGAGGGCATCGTTCACCGGTCAGATAGGGAAGGAAGGTGAGACCTTGGGCGCCGATCGGGCTAGTTGCCGCCAAGGCAGACATTTCATCGTAGGATAGACCGGAGAAAAAGGTGTCGCGAACCCACCTTAGCGCACCGCCGCACGAGAGCATGACGCCCATTCCGTGCCAGGCTCGGTTTGCGTGGCAGAAGGTGTGAGTTGCTCCCGACTTGTCGTAATTTGAGTTGCTGAGCGCGGTGAAGACGACACCGCTTGTGCCAAGGCTGACGCTGATCACTCCAGGCTCAACGGTGCCAGTGCCGACAGCTCCGGCGGCTTGGTCTCCCCCACCGCCAATAACTGGAATGCCGTTCGGCGTTCGGCCAGTGATCTCATCGGACTCGACAACTCTAGGGAAGAGGCTCGGAGATAAGTCCAGCGCCTCCCTCATCTCGGTCGACCAGGTTCTGTTCGGGACGTCGAAAATTCCGGTTCCGCTCGCGTCGCTGACTTCGGCAACTTTTTCACCAGTGAGCTTGAATCGAATGTAGTCCTTGGGCAAGAGCAAGCTCGTCACGCGGGCAAAGTTCTCTGGCTCGTTCTTGCGTAGCCAAATCAACTTTGGAAGTTGGAAACCGGTGAGTGGCGGGTTGCAGGTGATGGCTCGCACACGATCTGCGCCGACGATGCGGTCGATGTCTGCGCACTCTTCAACCGTTCGTTGATCGTTCCATAGGATCGCGGGGCGAATCACTTCACCTGCCGCGTCGAGGAAAACCGCGCCGTGCATCTGTCCAGTTACGCCGATCGCGTCAACTTCAGGCTCGTTGATCTCCCCGAGACAGCTTTGGACACCCGCCCACCAATCTTCGGGGTTTTGCTCCGACCACATTGGCTGGGGGACGGAGAGCGGATACTCGGCAGAGGCTTGCTTGAGAACGGTTCCTGTTTCGTCGATCAACAGGACCTTGCACCCGGAGGTCCCCACATCAATGCCGAGCAATTTCGCCATGGCCCAAGTCTATCGTCTATCCTGAAGGTTATGCGCCGTGCAGTCATCGACGTGGGTTCAAATTCTGTGCTCCTCACTGTTTGCGAAAAGTCTGAGACCGGCTGGATGCCGGTGGTGGAGACAACGGCAGTCACCGCCCTTGGCGCAGGAACCAAAGAAACGGGGCTCCTTTGCGAAAAGAGCATGGTCGAAACTCTTGCCGCGCTTGAGGCAGCTTTTCGAACTGCGCACGAGCACGGAACCACAGAAGTGCTCGCCGCAGCGACGATGGCAGCCCGAATTGCAACGAACACGAACGAGTTTCTGGACCGTGCTATGGCTCAAGGGACGCCGGCATTCGTTCTGTCCGGCGACGACGAGGCTCAGCTTGGATTCTATGCGGTCGCCGAAGACCCAATGTTCGCACAAGATGAACGGCTCTCGATCATCGACCCAGGTGGACATAGCACTGAGTTGGTGACCGCGACTCGCGAAGGGACCGAGTGGACGGTAGGATTCCGAAAAAGCTTCTCGGTGGGGACGCTCGGACTTCGAGGAACTCTGCTCAAAGACGAATCACCGGGCCCAGCAGAGATTCTGCACGCGGTCACTTGGCTCGACGATCTCATCGGCCTCGAATACCGCCCGGGCGAGGCAGGCAAGGCAGTCGTGCTTGGCGCGACAGGTACCAACCTCGTTACGATCCGAGAAGGCATGAGAGAGTGGGACCCCGTGCGAGTTCACGGAGCGTGGCTCGATTTTGAAGAAGTGAGCAAGGCGGTTGGCTGGACAATGCGGATGACGGATGCCGAACGGGCACAGATCATCGGGATCGAACCCGGTCGAGAACGGACGATCCACCTCGGCTCGCTGATCCTAGAACGGTTTCTCTGGGCGCTCCACGTCCTCGGGGTAACCGTCAGCGTCCGTGGTTGGCGACACGCAATGCTTGAGCGGTTCGATCAGTTTGTGGAGGGTTGAAGCGGCGACCAATACCTCGTTCCGCGTTTCTCGCCGGTCCTAATAAGGGCGCCAAGCTCGACGAGGTCTTGCAGATCACGGCTGGGTATCGCTCATAAATCGCTCATATGTGAGCGATAACCCACTCTATTATCGCTCACGCTCAATTTCGCGGACGGTTGATCGGGCGTGATAGACTAGAGACTTGATTACCTTCCTAGCTGCAGCAATCGCCTTCCAGGGCCTCAACACTCTCACGCAAGCTGAGACTCGGGCAGGATGGAAGCTTCTCTTTGACGGTACGACTACGAAGGGCTGGCACAACTTCAAGATGAAGTCTATTGGTGCTGGGTGGACGGTCAAAGATGGCGTCCTGACGAGTTCTGACCCCCACAACGCTGGCGACATTGTCTCCGACGAGAAGTACAAGTGGTTCGAACTTGATCTCGATTTCAATATGGCCAAGGGTCAGAACAGCGGCGTCATGTTCCACTGTGGCGATACCGGCGATGCGATGTGGCACACGGGACCGGAGATTCAACTCTTCGACAACCCTTCCAACCGCAACGTCCAGCAGTCGGGTTGGTTGTACGAACTCTATCCAGGGAAGGAAGATGCCTACAAAGGCCCGGAGCAGTGGAACCACCTCCGCGTCTTGATCTCGAAGGAAAAGTGCGAGACGATAGTGAATGGTGTCAAGTACTACGAGTTCGTGATCGGTAGCGAAGACTACAAGGAGCGAATTGCGAAGAGCAAGTTCAAGGATATGAAGAACTTCGGCATGCTCCCGACGGGAACGATCGGGCTCCAAGGCGACCATGGCGTCGTCTCCTTCCGAAACGTTAAGATCCGCGTGATTAAGTAGCCCTTCGGTTATGTGGGGAACAGAAGGGTCGGGCCCATCCAACGGTCTCGGCCCTTTTCTTTTGCCTCGTACAACTGGTTGTCAGCTCGCGCAAGCATGGCACTCAGCGCGCTGCTTTCCCCTTCGCTCGTAGCAAGGCCAATGCTCGCGGTGAGTCGAAGTCCGGGGCGGATGTCGCCAAAATCGAGGGTTCGGATCGCGTTCAAAACGCCGGCAGCGAATTGAGTCGCCTTGTCTGCAGTGGTGTTCGACATCAGGATGACGAACTCTTCGCCTCCTAGCCGGGCAAACAAATCGAGCGGAGCGATCAGGGCTTGGATCGTCTCTGCCGTTCGAGCAAGAACTGCATCGCCAACCTGGTGACCATGAGTGTCGTTCACCGCTTTGAAGTGGTCGAGGTCGAGCATCAGCAGGGCGATCGGGCCCTCCGACTGATGGGCAGCCTGAATGCGAACGGTGCCTTCTTCCATAAATGCACGGCGGTTCAGGACGCCAGTAAGCATGTCCGTGCAAGCCTGAATGTGAAGCTTAGTCTGAGTTTCGCGGAGTTCCTGAATTGTCTCTGTCAGCCGGTGGTTAAGACTTTCGATCTCACGAGTTCGGTCACGGGCATAGGCTGCGTCAGCTCGAGCGATACCGATGTCGTAACCGCTCCGAAGCTCTCGAAGCGCTGCTTCGCGACCCTCCTTTGCCATTCGGTCTGAGAATTCCTTCGCCGCCGCTAGGTGCGAATAGGCTTTCGCATACCGATTCGCGCCAGCGTGGACCTGGGCGAGGAGTTGGTGGAACTCGCTCTGGGCCTTGGCATGGCTGATCGACTGGACCTTCTTGAGCCCAGAACGCGCGATTCGTGCCGATTGCGCTCGTTCTTGAAGGTGGAGGTGCGCTTTCGCCATTTCCATCTCGATGACCCAAGCGTAGTGAGAAAAGTTGTGTTTCTTCGCGAATTTCAGCCCATTCTCGCCGGTGCGGACGGCGATTGAATACCGCCCCATTCTGGTAAGGGCATCGATGTAGCTGCTGATCCCATCGATGACGGACTGAATATTGCCAAAGCGTTCCAGCGCTGGAAGGGTCTGATCGAGAAGCCGAATCGCTTCTTCGCAGTGACCATCCATGACGCGGATAAATGCGTAGCTATTGAGGGCCATCACGCGCCTTTCTTCGAGTTTATGCTCGGTGGCCAGGTCCGCAGAGTGAAGATAGTATTTCCGCGCCGACTCGTAGTCGTCACGATGCTCCATCGTCACGCCTACGTTGTACAGCGAGAGACAGGCGATCACATAGTTGTGGGCTTCCATCGCTCGGTTGAAAGCTTCTTTGCATGCCTTTAGAGAAGATTCTGATTCGCCTTTCGTGTTGTGATAATTGCTCACGACCATCAACGTCTGGCAGATTCCGTCGTCGTCATGACGCTCGCGAAAGGTAACGAGTGCGTCGAGAGCGAGCTTGTATCCTTCTTCTAAATCCGTCCGTGACCGAGCAAGCGCGAGCGTACGAAGGGCTCTGGCTCGCTCCAACTCATCCTCAGGCTCGCAGCGGTCAAGGACTTGACTTGCTAAAGTCTCTGACCGTTTGAAGTCGGAGTTTCGGATGGAGTAAGCAAGTTCATTGAGCTCTTCAAGGGGTGCGGAAAGAGCGATCGTGTCGGGCATCCTGGGTTAAATCTAGGCATGAGAAGGGGCAATCTGGAGGGTTAATTTGAAGAATCGCAATTCACGAGCGATTCAGTACCCGGCCTGAAACATCAGTTGTAGCAAGATTTGAACTTCAAGCGACTATTCTGCCATCCCAATCGGTAATTTGCGGTGGCGGTACGATTGCGTTATGGCCGAAACGACATTCTCTCTCCGCACCGAACACATCAATCTTGGCCAACTGATGAAGGCCTGCAATATGGTGGGCAGCGGCGCGGATGCAAAAGGCATCCTCGCCGAAGGTGGGATTACCGTCAATGGCGAAGACGAGAATCGTCGGGGCAAGAAACTCCGCACCGGGGATGTAATTGTCTTCGCTGACGGGTTCACCGTGCGAATCGAGTAGCTCATCTGCTCTAGCCGTGACCGCGAGTGATGAAGTCTAACAGCTCGCCGATGTTGTGTCCATTCTCGACGGGATGACGCAGTGGACGGTTCGTGTCTACCGTATACCGATTCTTTCGCCCGACCTTCTCAATTGCTATCACTCCTGCCTTATCGAGCTCGGCGACGATCTTTTGTGTTGCTCGCTCGGTAATTCCCACTTGTCCGGCGATCTCTCTTGTCGTGATGTCTGGGCTTTTCAGCAGGCAAATTAACACGTGGCTGTGGTTTGTGAGGAACGTCCAACCTGGGGCTTCCGCGACATTCTTTAGAGATTCTTCTGTTCTCAATATACGAACTCCAATTCGTGTGTTATAATTCGTGACATGAACATCACCTATTCTACCCAACAGCCCACCACTGAGTCGCTCGTGGCTACTCCGATCACCGTTGCGTACGGTGATGGAATCGGTCCCGAGATTATGGCGGCAACGCTTAAGATTCTTGCCGCCGCTGGAGCGAGGATCCAAGCTGAAGTGATTGAGATTGGGGAGGCGGTTTATCGACGCGGTCAAACAAATGGCATCGAGGCCGACGCGTGGGAGTCTCTTCGAAGAACCCGAGTGCTCTTAAAGGCACCGATCACGACACCGCAAGGTGGCGGGATGAAGAGCATCAACGTGACGATCCGAAAAACATTAGGGCTTTATGCTAACGTTCGACCATGTGTGACCTACCACCCGGTCTTGGAGATGGGGCCCGCAGGGATGGACGTTGTCATCATCCGCGAGAACGAAGAGGATCTTTATGCAGGAATCGAGCACCGTCAGACTCAAGAAGTCACCCAGTGCCTCAAATTGATCTCCGAGCCTGGAACACGAAAGATCGTGCGCTACGCCTTCGAATATGCCCGAGTAAACGGCCGCAAGCGCGTAACGTGCATGACGAAAGACAACATCATGAAGCTCACCGACGGGCTCTTCCACCGCGTGTTCGATGAGATTGGAGCTGAGTATCCAGAGATCGCGAAGGACCATTCCATCATTGATATCGGCATGGCGCGGGTTGCGACGAGGCCGACCTCGTGGGACGTAATCGTGACGCCAAACCTTTACGGAGACATTATCAGCGACGTCGCGGCTGAGGTCGCAGGATCGGTCGGGCTGGCGGGGAGCGCCAATATTGGCAGCCACTGCGCGATGTTTGAGGCCATTCATGGGAGTGCGCCTGATATTGCAGGCAAGGATATCGCGAATCCCAGCGGCCTGCTTTTGTCTGCGGTCATGATGCTCGTTCACATTGGGCAAGGGAAGGTCGCCGAGAAGGTCCATAACGCTTGGCTCGCGACGATCGAAGATGGCGTCCGAACCTTTGATCTTGCGAAAGGTGCTGAGTTCGTCGGTACAACTCAGTTCGCACAAGAAGTGATCAATCGGCTTGGAAGTGAGCCAAAGCAACTTGCTCCTGTTCGATATTCGGAGAAGACCGCACACGTCTCTTTGATCGACGACATCCGAAAGGCTCCGCAGGATCAAGCGCTAGTGGGAGTGGACATTTTCGTGCAGTCCAACCTCCTGCCTGACGATTTGGCGAAGTTGGTGCAACCCTGCGGAGAGGTGGAACTCCCGCTCAAAATGATCACCAACCGGGGCGTGAAAGTTTGGCCGAACGGTTTCCCAGAGACGTTCTGCACCGACCACTGGCGATGTCGATTCCTGTCCGAAAGGCCGATTTCGAAAGCACAAGTGGTCTCGTTGCTACATCGAATGGATGAAGCAGGGATTGATTTCATAAAGACCGAGCACCTCTGCACTTTCGACGGAGTCCCAGGTTTCAGCCTAGGACAGGGCCAATAACTGAAGACCAAGGGAACTTTCGCTAATGATCGACGTCAGAATTTGCCTAACGGAAACTGGCAATGAAAGAGATCATTACGCAACAACTGGAAACGATCGAAGAGGAGGAGAATGTTCGAGTCCTCTTCGCCATCGAAAGTGGAAGTCGGTCATGGGGTTTTGAGTCCACAGATTCAGATTGGGATGTCCGATTTGTTTATGTCCGTCGATTAGAAGACTATCTTAGAATCGATCCGGTTCGAGATGTCATCGACCGCATGTTGGAGCCAGATCTGGATTTTGTCGGTTGGGATCTAAGGAAGGCTCTGCAACTGCTCAGGAAGTCAAACCCGTCGATTGTGGAGTGGCTTCAGGCCAATGAATTCTATCGCTTCGACGAAGAGCTCATGACGGCTATGCGAGAGATCATGCCGACGTATGTCGATCCATGGACTGGCTTCCGGCACTACATGAGCATGGCTTCGGCCAATATCCGGGCGAATCTCATGGGGGATGAGGTCTCACTCAAGAAGTATCTGTACGTTCTGAGGCCAGTCCTCGCCGCAGAATTTATCCGTCGCTACCAAGAGTGGCCAAGAATGAAATTTGAAACGCTAGTCTCAAGAACGCTTGACGATCAAGCGGTTTTGGAGGCACTTGAGATCCTTCTGAAGAAGAAGCGCGCCGGAGTTGAGGTTGGAAAGGGGCCAAAGGATCCGATTCTCCACGAGTTCATCGAATCAGAGATGACACGTTTGAATGGAGTGAACCCTTCGCGATCGAAGATCACTTCGGCGGGACCTCTCAACAAGCTGTTTGCAAGCCAGGCGAATCGCTAGTTGGAATGTGTGCGCGTTGTCGGTTTTCTGCTGAAGCGTTCAAAGAATTTTCGGCGTTTAGATAAATTGGGAGAGATGCCTCATTCTCCACAAAATGAACCTAGGACCATGAACACTAGGTTCACCGAGGCTCACTTATGACCATACAGGTGCTAATCTTCGGGGTGACCCCCCGATGAGGGCATCGGTGGAGAATTTAACATGAAGACAAACGGTTTTCGATTTGCAGTGATCTGCGGCGCACTTGCCCTTGCCGCAGTTGGTTTCTCGGACACTTACGCAGTGTGCATGGGGATCAACAAGTATCCGGTGCCGGTTGATAAGAACGGTAGCCCATTCAAGGACGAGAAAGGCAATTTGGTTTCCGCCAACCTCAATGGCGCAGTGAACGACGCTTCTGCAATGCGAGAACTCCTCGTAGGCAAGTACAGCGTAAAGACCGAGAACGTAAAGTTTCTCGCCGACGCCGACGCCAATGCGGCGGGGTTCCTCGAAGCGGTGAAATGGCTGATCACGAACGCAAAGGCCGGGGACAATGTCGTCTTCACCTATAGCGGTCACGGATCTCAAATTCCTGACAAGGCTCAACCCAGCGGAAAGGCTTCGGTGATTGTGCTGAGCGACAACAAGCTGGTTACGGGCAACTTCTTCAAAGAGGTCTCTGCCTCAATGAAGAAGGCTGGAATCAACGCGACGTTCGTCTTCGACAGCTGCTTTGCTGGAGCAATGAACCGCGAACCCAAGATCGCTGAGTACTCCCGAGTCAAGACGAAGGCGCTCGATCCTAAGGGCATCTACATGCAGAAGGCCAAGCTCATCGCCAAGACTGATTTGGGTGGAATCCTCCAGTCGGCAAAGGCTCTGCCTGCCAAGCAAGATGCGAAAGGAGAAATCGCATTCCTGTTCGCTTCGCAAGATAACGAGACGAGTTCTGACCTTACGTTTAAGGACGAGACCAAGCCCGCTCGTGGATTGTTCACGCTACTCATCACTCTCATCCTCGCCGACCAGCCGAAAGTGGCCCTTAACGAGCTAGTGACGGCGATCAAGACCATAGTGAAAGAGAAGGGATTCAAGCAAACTCCGATGTCTGAGTTCAGCTCAGAAGAGCGAGCGAAGGCTCCTTTGGTGATCGGAGGTTAATGACATGGGTCGCTATCGTTCGTCTCGCACGGATTGGAGTGCAGTCGCGGCCGCGACCCTCCTTCTCTCCTCGCAGTTCGCAGTGGCTCAGTCGGGCTCTTCGCAGTTCGCAGCAAGAGTCCACGACGGCCGCAGCCTTTCATCGAAATCTCGGATCAGTCTGGTGCCTGTCGCCAGTGACCAGCTGATCCAGGAGATCCAAGAATCTCCGGATGGCACCCGCCTCATCACTCATGACAGAAGCTACGCTCCCCGTCTGTGGGATGCGAAAACGCTGAAGCTCCTGAGGGTGTTGGGTGGACACAAGGAAGTTGTCAATAGCGCAGTGATGTCGCGCGATGGTCGGTTCATTGCTACGAGGTCGTTCCACGAGATTCATCTTTGGGACGCTAAGCTCGCAAAAGACTACGCGACAATCAACACCACAGAAGAGCAAGGATTCACTAGCGGAAGCTTCAGCACCGATGGAAATACATTTCTAGCGGGAACTTACGCTGGCCAGGTACACGCCTATTCAACCAAAAATCCTGCTGACAAGAAGGTTTGGCAGGCTCACGCAGGCATCATTTGGGAGGTCAAGACTTCCTATGATTCCCAGACTGTCTATACCGCGTCGGCGGTCGGAGCAAGCAGCTGGACCATGGCGAATGGTTCGCGCATCGCTGACTTCAACGGGAAAGCTGATTCAGTCCGGTGGATTCAGATTTCTCGAGATGGCAAGTATGTCGTCACGACGACGGCGAAGAAAGATGAGGGGAGTGGATTTGACACTTCCGTGGTCTCAAAGGCAAAGGTCTACGACGCCGTAACGGGGAAGGAGAAGGCGAGCTACACGCATGGAATCGGTCCGCGCAGTGTGCAGACTGAACTGATGTCGGCACTGTTTACAGGGCCAGACGATAAAGGCGTCCTAGTCGCAGACATGAGTGGGCTCATGACAATCTATGACCGCGAGACCGGAGCAAAGATTCGTGAACTGAAGGGCCACACAAAGGCGATTCGGGAAATTCGTCAGACGCAGGATCACACGAAGGTCGCGACTTATGGCGACGACAACAACCTCTTCCTGTGGAGTAGCGAGACTGGACAAAAGCTTCCTTATGAGCGTGACGAGACTCGCTTGCCTACGGCCGGTAACTTCTCGTCCGACGGGAATTTCTGGTGGCTCGGGATGGGCGATGGCTCAGTCTCGAAGTACGACTTGAAAACCGGAAAGTCGACGAACACCGTCATTGGCACCGTCAAGGGAATGAAGCGGATTGCTCTCTCCAAAGATAGCCGAAGACTGATGGTTACTGTTCCGAGAGGGGGTGGATTCACTCCCACCTATAGTGCGTTTGTGTATCAAACCGAGTCTATGGGAACGCCACTTGATACAGAACCCAGCGGTGGTCTACTTCGTATGGCCTCCGACGGGCGCTCGTTGGTGAGCATGAACTACACAGGCGGCGGCAAGACTTATGATCTCGCCAAGATGAAACCTCAGCTGAACTATGGCGAAAAGGTTGAGCGAGTGGCGGTTAGCGGAGACGGCACTCGATCTGTTCTTTGGGTGAGCACTGGGGTTTACGTCATTATCGACAACCACAGCGGGGCTAAGTTGGATGCTTGGGACTTTCCAGAAAAAACCAAAGCCAAACATGAAGCCCACTTCCTCTCGATGTCCAACGATGGAAAGCTTGTCTTTAGTGGTCCCCACGAAGACAAGGAGTTTCGAGTCTGGAACACCGCTACTGGGGCGATCGTGGCTCGGATACCCTACGATGAACTCAAGTATGAGCCGAACGTTGGGTTCGTCTTTTCCCCTTCAGGCAAGAATCTCGCGGTCTTGGAAAACAATAAGCTCGCGATCTTCTCAGTAGAAGAAAAGCCAACTCGACGCGTGATCGAACAGCCCAAAGTTCCGGGCAAAGATACGACTTGGTTCATCTATGCCACGCCGATATGGTCTCAGGATGAGAAGCGGATTGCCCTTCTCTCAAGCACTCAATCTGGCGTATTTGAAGTTGAAACCGGCAAACCCCTCGTTGTCCTTGAAGAAGGGCTCAGCTCTATCGATGGTGATCGCGGGCTTCAAATGACCCGAGATGGCAACTTCGTTCTCCAATCGTTGAACAACAAGACGGTTGTTTGGAGTGTGAACAGCAACAAGCCTGTTCTCACGATTCCGCAGCGGGACAAGGTCACCTATGCTTGCTTCAACGAAGACGGCACTCGAGTGATCACGGTCGATGACACCGACGGCATGTCCATCTACGACCGCAAGCCGGACGCCGATGGCAACCCTGTGAAGCTAGGCAACTTCGTGATCCGAGACGATGGTTCCTGGATCGTGTTCGACGGTGAAGGACGCTACGATGCGACCGACCCCAGCAGCATCGAAGGCGCATCCTACGTCTTTGAGTGGGATGGCGGGCTTGAGCCTCTCGACGTTGCTCGATTCAAGCAGCAGTTTTATGAGCCCGGGCTCTTGGGCAAGATTCTCGGAGTCAATACTGACCCACGACGGCCAGCTCCGAAGTTGGATGAACTTCACCTCTACCCCTCAATCTCGATCAATCGAAGTGCAGCCGACGCGAATGAACTTGAGATCAAACTTCAACCGCGAGATGGTGGTGGCATTGGCAAAATCCAGGTCTTGGTCAACGGCAAGCTCGTTCAAATCGGCGAAGACACGAGTTTCCTGAAGTTCGATATCAAGAATGCGGAGAACTTCCTTCTCCCCCAGGCCCAACTGCCCGAAGGTCAAGGCAATGTCGTCACCGTCATTGCGACCAACGAAAAGGGAGACCTCACAAGCCCCTCCACTCACTTTGACATCGGCGTTCCTGCTGGTCTCAAGACACCGGATGTGAAGCTTTACGGGCTTTTCGTCGGGGTGAGCGACTACGTGGGACAAGCCAATGACCTGCAGTCACCATCTGGTGACGCGATGGCGCTTGGCTCGGCAGTTCGGGAAGTTGGATTGAACCTACTCCCAGGCCGCATGAACGTCACAACGATGACGACCAATAAGGATGCGATTCAACCCACCAAGGAGAATATCAAAAAGTGGTTTGCGGACACGGCAAAGGTTGCTCGGTCCACGGACATTGTGTTCGTCTTTTTT
>JBBRHU010000029.1:0-17056 GCA_038222255.1 Fimbriimonadales bacterium
GACTGGAACACCATTCCCATTTTCGCTCGTGCCCCCTCTGGATCGGCAAGCACATTGATTCCGTCGACATTGATCGTCCCTGAATCCGGTTTGATCAGGCCAGCGATGCAACGGAGCAGGGTTGTCTTCCCGCCTCCGCTCGAACCCATGATTGCGAGGAGCTCTCCAGATTGCACGTTTACGCTGACGCCTTTGAGGACCGATCGGCCCCCGAAGGCAACTTTGACGTCAACTGCCTCGATCAACGGATCGGAGCCCCTTTACGAATTTCTGATGGGTTGGCACCAAAGCGTTGCGTGAATGCACGACTGAAATGGGCGAGACCGCTAAACCCAACGGCCTTCGCGACGGCCGAAACAGGCAAATGCTGAGTCACGATCAGCTCTCTCGCCTTTTCTAGCCGGAGCGCAATGAGATAGCGGTGGAAGGGCTGGCCCGTCGCTTGGCGGAAGAGGAACCTAAAGTGGGATGTGCTGAGCCCGAGCTGCGAAGCGACACTGTCGTCGCCGAGTTCGCGAGCGTAATTACGTTCGATGATTTCCATCGCACGGTTCATGAGTGAACCCGTCGGCCCCTCTGCGGGATCGACTAGCCACCCAGCTACTCTTCGAACGGCCTCAAGCGTGACTGCAGCGATTTGCTTTCTGGTTGTCACTCCTTCAAGTTCGCGAGCGACGTCAAGCTGGACTCGGTGCATTGCTCGCGATCCACCGATTTCGAGCATCGTCGCCGTCACCATCGCGAGAAAGGTCAGCGACTGACTCCGCGCCTCGTCAAGATCTTCCGCACTCTGAAGGCCCTCTTCTAGTTGCATCAATGCCCGATGGAATTTGACTCGGTCACCGACCCTCACAATCGCAGGAATTTCCGAAAGTGCGATACGACCAGACTTTCCTCGGAATGGGCACCCTGCGGGCATCAGCGCCTCGAGAAAAACCCCGAAAACGACAAACGAGGAGTTACTCGCGAGGTCCTTGAACCGCATCGAGGTCGGATTGACATCCTCCGGCACGTCGAGCGTGAACAGGTCAAGCCGGTACTCGCGATCGGCAACCTTCGCGGTGCCCACAGTCTGGACGCTACTTCCATCACCATGAACGATGGATCTTGGACTCAGGTCAAAACCGTCCGCATAGTGCCGACCGTTTACAAGCTGGTGGTGCGAGAGCATTTGACGGTCACGGATGAAGTGAATGCTGGCGCCGATCGTTCCAATTGCCTCATCTTCTTTTGAGGCGTAAAGGGCGAAAACTCCCAGCATGTGAACTCGCTTCAGGGCCGATGGGAGTTGGCCAAAATCAATGTCGAGGTTAAACGGATAGGCCCGGGCAGCGTGCCCACGATACGGCCCGCCGTTGCTCTGCCAGACTGGCCCCTCTTGATAGTTGATATCAAGAAAGGTCTCTGGTAAGTGGAGCTTGACTACACGCACATCCGAACGGACAGCCGGTATGGCTGCCCGTTCGATGTGGCCGTCGCTCCGTAGCAGCATGACTTACTTGATTGCAACCTTGTAGTGAGGAAGGTGGCCGAAAAGTGCATCCCTCAGTCCAGCAACACGAGGGCTCACAAGTTCGATGTCCTTCTGGAAGTAGATCGGAATAAACGGCGCGTCTGCTAGCACGATGTCCTCGGCTTCAGCATAAAGCCGCTTGCGCTCCTCAGGATCTTGCGAACTGTCCGCTCGACGGCACAGGTCGTCGTACTTGGGATTCTTGTATTCGATCTTGTTCTCGGGGCCATAGCTGGCAAGAAGCGTAGAGAGGAAGTTCTCCGCGTCAAGGTAGTCGGCGGCCCATCGCATGTGGAAGAACGGAAGCTCGTGCTTATTGTGTCGTTCCAAATACGTGCCCCACTGGAGCTCTTGGAAGGTGACTTTTACGCCGATCTTGGAAAGCTGGGCGCCAACCTTCTGAGCAACGACTTTGACGTCTGGTTGCCCGTCTCGGTGGTACATCGTCAGTTCAGGAATGCCCTTGCCTTCTGGATAGCCGGCTTCGGCGAGCAGCTTTTTAGCGCCTTCGAGATCAAACTGAATTGCCTTCACCTTTGCCCGGTAGCCGAAGCATCCCGGCGGCACGATCGAATCCGCCTTCTGGTTAATTCCGCTCAGCGCTTCTGCAATGACCTGATCCTTGTCGATCGCCATCGCAAACGCTAGGCGAACCTTAGGGTTCTTGAGGGCCTCGATGCTGTTGCAATGGAATCCGATGTAGTACATCGAAGCTCGGTCGTACGTCTTGATTTGGCTGGAATACTGAGCGTCCTTCTTTAATCCATCCACGTCACCTCTCGCGAGCTGGACGAGGTCGATCTTTCCGGCTTTGTAAAGGTTGACGCGGGTTGCGGCGTCAAGCACTACGGGCCGTTCGATCTTCTTGAGTAGCGGAGCGCCGAGGTGATAGCCTTCGTTCGCAACAAGCTGAACTGACTCGTCCGGGCTAAATTTCGTGACCTTAAATGGGCCAGTGCCAACCATTTGATCAATCGAATTCATCTCCTTCAGCGGATCCTTGATCGACTCCTTTGCCAAAAGGAAAGCACACGGGTAAGTCAGCTTCGAGATGAAGTACATGCGAGGCTTGTCGATCGTGATCTTGAGGTGAAGATCATCAATGACCTGAACGCCCTTGACCTCGGAAGCCTCGTTTTTCTTTCGTTCGGTGACACCAACGATGTCGGAGAGGTAGGTTTCGACGGTTACAGAGTTGAACTTAGGATTGCATGCTCGCTCAATCGAGAACTTGAAGTCTTCGGCCTTAATCTCACGTCCGTTGTGGAACTTGATTCCCTTCTTTAGGGTGAAAATGTAGGTCTTGCCACCGTCAACGATGTCCCATTTCTCGGCGAGCCGAGGTTCGACCTCGTTCTTCTCGCTCCAACCGACCAGTCCTTCAAACACCTGTTGCAAGACGTCGATGGTGTCGCCGTCCTGGACCTTGCTCGGATCCATGGTCGTCGGCTTGGTGGTTATCGGATATCGAAATACGTCCGCTGGACCCGTATTCTCCGTTTTGGAGAACTTTCCTGGGCCACACCCGGCTGCGAATGCGGCAACTAGGGCTGCGAAAATGATCGAACGTGCTCTCATTGGATGCCATTCTACTTTAACCTAAGACATTCGGAGAGCATCCGATGCGGCCTGGAGTGCGGGAAGGGGCTTCTCGGTGATGTGACGCCATTGAAACAAGATCAAGTCTAGGCACTCATCTGCGAATTTGATGTTTGCGGGGGACGCATCGAGCAGAGGCAAACGCGCAAGTGCAATCAGCACTTCGCCTCGAACTGAGACACGATCAGTGAATTGCCCTGACTCTGATGAAGACACGTAGCCGCCTGCGCTCATCGAGAACCAGCCAGGAGACTCAGTGAGTGAGCGTCCAGAAACCGCGCAGCGATCGTAAGACGGGCCGAATCCACTGAGGCTCATTAGTCGAGATTGGATCCAGAGGAAGGCGATCAGGGGACGTTCATGTGTCTCTAGTGCTTCAAGGGCGAGATGGCAGAGTTGATAGGCCTCGACATGTGCTTTGCCCGATGGGAGCACGGCGAGCAGTATTTCAGCGAATGCAAGCGCAAGACCGAGACGGTCGTAGTCGGTACGAAGCTGTCGGCCGCTTGCAAGCAACTGGCCTTGGGTGATGTAGTGACGATGTTTGCCAAACGCGAGATGAAAGTCGGCAAAGGATAGAGGTTCGGTGATTGCGGCGAGTCGTGAAGTGACCTTCCGAGACCCCTTTGCGATTGCGTCGATCACTTCCCCGATTTCAGTCAAGATCCAAACGCGTCGATCGGACTCACCCGAATCCTTTCGAGCGAGGACAATCCCACGGACGTCAAGATCTGGCATTGCGGAAAGTGAGAGCGGGTTCAGACCGATCGACCTGAACCCGCACGATTACTTGCTAAAGAGTCCCATAAGCCATTCGATCCAGATGAAGTACATTCGGTCGATAAGCAACGTGAACCGCATCATAACCGTCGAGCCAAAGATCGCTCCGAAGCCGACCATCAACAACCAGCGGCCAAGCATGCTCGTTCCCTGAACCAGCTTGTGCTTCGTATCGAAGCTAAACAGGAAGTAGCTCAGAACGCTCACAAGGGTGACAATGAAGATCACGTTTGTGAGAGCTTGCGAGAGGTAGACCTCGTTTGCGGAAGCTTTGAGAGCTTCTGGGCTAAGGCCGCTCGTCGTCAACTGAGCAAACGTGGTTGGGATTACCGGCTTGATTGCCTTAGCAACCTGCGGCAAATAGGTGTTCGCCCAAACCTGAATCTGCTGACCCGACCACAGTCCAAGCAGGATTCCAATGGGGATCCGGCTCATCCAGTTGTGCTTCTTGCTGAACACCGAATAGGCCAAGAAGCCAATCGGGAGAAGCAAAATGAACGCCCAATGACCGTTGGTACCTGCGGTCGCCGCCGCAGCCTCGGTGGCCGGAGTGCCCGCCGACCCGATGAGTTTGTCCCACCAAGAATTCTTGAGGGTTTCGGTCCAGACTGCCACCAAAGACCAGCCTGCGCCGAGGCCCAAGAAGAGGTGCTCAAAAAATCGATAGAACTTATTCTCTCGATAGAGCATCGAATAGAGGCCGAGAGTGGCGACTACGCCGATGGTTAGGCGGAACTTCTCGTAATTCATTTCGAGCCTCGCTTCTTCGAGAGCAGCATACCGACGTTACCGAGAATGATCATGATGATCAGCAACGCAGCTGCAAAGTGCAGAGTGGGATAGTATTTGTATCCCTTTCCAGTGTTCGGCTTTCCAGGAAACCCTTCGATCTGCTCGCCCTTATAGTTCGTGCCTTTTTCCATCAAAGTTTCCAGGTCGTAAGCACCCTTCAGGCCGTTTGCTAGACCGACGATCTGAGCGGAGGTGTAGTAGACCTTGGTTTCCGGCCCCATGACACCGGTGACGGCAAAGGCAAGCGGAATTTTTCCGTAACATCTCTCAACCGTGATGTCGCTTGTTTTCGATGCCGTCGTCAGAATCAGCATCGCAAAATCCTGAATCTTCGACTTCCCAGCGAGGACCGGCGACTGCATCACGTTGGTGGGAGATCCACTTGTGGAAATGTCCTTTCGGCTAGAGAATAACGACTTTAGGTCGTTCGCAATTCCGTTCATCGCGGACTCTGAATTGGGGAAGAAACCCACGTTCACCCAGTCTTTCCAACGTTCGAACTTCTCCCCGCCGGCCTTTTCATGTTCGGCCGTTAAACGAGCAATGGAGTCTTGCGCGACTCGCGGAGCTTGCGGGTCTGCTGTCGAGAACAAGGCGAACTTAATCTTGTGCCGCATCAAGATGCGAACGATTGAGTCGAACTGTCCACTACTCTCGCCTCGAGTGGAACCTGTCCAGTCGGATGCAAGGAGCACGACACTGCCCTCTGGCATCTTCATCACGTTCGCGTAGAACGCGATGGAGTCGTCGCTGGGTTCATTCGGAACTGTCGCTCCCATGAAGAGTGGGAGAGTGCAGGTGGCAAATAAAATGAGATAGAGCCAGAATTTAGGCAGTGATTGGAGCTTTGATCCAACAGATTGTGCTGACATTTTAGCTTCGACCTCCCGTCTTCTCCAGGCTCAACCACATGCGAAGGCCCATGGCGAGAGCCCCTAGTCCCACTCCGAACTTGACACCTTGAATGCTCGAAGTCTGAACAGTATCGCTGATCCACTTCGAGATCTCACCGATCTGGAAGTTCGCGAGGAACGGAGTGGTTTCCGCCGCCTTTGCGATTGGAACGTCCACCATGAAGGTGACCGCACCCATTTTGCTGACAACAACGATTAACGCTGCCGCAAGCAAGATCGTCGATTCTATCGATCGAATTCGGAATGCACGATATGCCGCACTCAAAATGTAGAACGCGATCACGGAGAACATCGCCGCGTCCATCTGCTGCAAGAGACCTTCAAACAGCAAGTCTCTGCCGTATTGCATGAAGGTCCAATTCTTCTGGAACTGCAAATCTGATCCCTTCGGACCGATCGTTTGCATCCAGTCGCCGTAGCCAAAGAACGCCATGATGACGATGCTAGCGAGCAGCACGACGCTGTATCCCCAGTCCGGGCGCTTGCGCGTGATCTTCGTGAGGTGAACTCGAAGGAGCGAATATACGCCCATGCCGATCATAAACGCGCTCAGAATAGTTCCGAAGGACGACACTGTTCCGTTTGCATCCTTCAGCCAGAATCCAACGCCTTCCACCGGACCATTCGGTAGCTCACCCGGCTTTCGGTCGATCGGGATTGGCCAGATGAAGAAGAGGACCCAGTAGAGTCCAGCGAGAAAAGTGACCGCGCCAACAATGTAGCGACGCATGGTTGCAGGCACTGCGATCAGGCCAACAAATAGACCGACTCCCGCGAGTAGGCCGATTGTGATCATCATCCATAACTGGCTGGAGCCATTCGGAGCAGACCAAAAACTGGAGGTTGCTTGAGCAATCAGGTTCATTCACCGCCTCCTTCTTCTTTCTTGGGGTCAAAATTCGGATCCATTTCTCGAACAACCTTGATTTCGGGTTTCTGAGGCTTTAGCAGCTGCTGGAAGAAGGCGTCGCCTAGGGTCGCCTTTCGGGTCCCTTCCATCATTGCAGGCTTAGGTTTTCCACCCGGTTCTTTCGGTGGTTCTGCGGGCTTTGAGGGATCGGGAACGAGGACGTGTTGGACAATTCCTTTGCTCTTCTCATTGGTCACCATCGAGAACATCTCGGCGCTGGAGACAAAAGAGCCAAACACGACGCATCCAATCAAAAGTAGCTTGCCCCAGTCCTGTCCAGTAAGCGATCCAACGAGGACTGGCTCCCGAGAGAGGTAGGCCGAGGCGGCGTAGAACTCATCACCGATGAGGACGTAGTCACATGCCGCGATAAAGAACGGAGTCTGCGTAACTTCTGTCGAACTCGCAACTTGGATCGCGCCGATCGAGTTGGCGCTTTCTGCAAAGATAAGGGACTCTGCGTAGAACTGCCCTAGGAAGAAGGTTGCCGCAGTCTGCTCTCGAAGGATCATTCCCGAAACACCTGCCGCAAAGGCAAACTGACGGTCAGACACGAACCGAACGGAGTCTTGATCGTATCGATCAATCACTCCCTCTTGTTGGTAAACGTCTCTGATCATCTCCTGCGCGACGGTGTAAACCGCCGGGCTATAGCAGCACAGCAAAATCGGGTTTGCAAATTTTGCCGCGATTCGCGTCGCGTGGGCGCAGATGTTGAGCGCCTGGACGGCAATGGCGTCAACGTTATCACTCAGGCCTGGCACCATGAGGACTGGACGTCCCATTTCGGTCGCTCGGCCGATGGCTTCATCAATCGCGTTCAAACCGGCGATTCTTCGAATATAAAGCTGCTGGCCCGACTTCGCTCGGCGGATATTCCACAGGACGAAGAACACCAGGCAGACTGTGACCACAATGCGGAACCAACCCCGGTCGAGATACTGCTCGCCGAAGGTCAAATCCGCAATCAATTGTGGTGCGGTGAATAAATTCAACATGGTGTTTCCTTCGTGGGTTCGGTCAATTCTTCCTCATTCGATTCTAATTTTTGAATAAGGCGCTCAACGTTTTCTCGTTTGGAAAACAAGCGACTGTAGTTATGGACGAAATCGTATCCTAAAAGCGGCACCAAAAACGGTGATAACGCAATAGAAGAGTTGGCGGCGACATAAGAAAGTGGCTTGTGCATCTCAAGAAACCAGATTGCCGGAGTTTCCATCTTCCGACCTCTGATCTCCTTCGCTGCTTTTCGCAACAGAGTCTCCTCCTCCTCCAGAGTCAAATCCTCTTCCCAAAAACCGGGTTCCTTCTCGGCAGTGGGCTTTGATGAACGATTCCACTTCAGCACTTCTTTCCTCCGGTATACGCAAGTTCACCCCTCGAAAAGCGTCCAATCTCGAATCATTTTCGAAGGGGCTTAGGTGAACAGTTGCACCCCAGTCTACGCGCTTTACATTCTCCCAACGTATCTCGTTTGGACTTAGACCAGTTTGCGACCGCGCAAACTCGTCTGTGAGCAAATAACTTGATCCCCTCCAAAAGTCGATCGTGCTAAACGCGATGACACCAACGCCGATGACGCCAAGCAAGATTTGCCTGAAAAGGAAGGTACCGACACAAAATGCGATCACCGCGACAAAGATGATCACCCTGCCCTTTTCGGGAGCCTTCAGGTACGGCCTGTCGGTCCAAACGAGCTTGGAGTCCTGTTGATCAGCGCCAGTCTTCAAAGAGCTCACTTACCGATTCGTTCAAATAGATTCGCCGAATTGCATCGGAGATTAGTGGCGCCGAAGGGAGCACAGTAAGTTTTTCAAATCCGCGATCTGCTGGTATTGGAATCGTGTCTAGAGTAACCACTTGCGACAGAATTGACTCTTGAAGCCGAACCGCTGCATCTTTGCTGAACACGGGGTGGGTGCAGCAGGCAATGACTTCCTTCGCCCCACGGTCCATCAGAGCCTGGGCACCGTTGACAATTGAGCCTCCCGTATCGATCATGTCGTCAATCATAATGCACCGCTTCGCCTTGAAGTCCCCTACGATTTCGACAACTTCAACTTGGTTTGGGGCAGGTCGCCGCTTCGCAATGACGATGAAAGGACATCTCAGTTTTTCTGCCAAGGACTTTGCTCGACGAACTCCAGCGACGTCAGGCGAGACCACCGCAACATCTTCCTGGTCTCGGAAGCCCTGGTCAATGAAATAACGACCGAGTGTTGGCCCTCCGTAGAGGTGGTCTACCGGGATGTTAAAGAATCCTTGAATCTGTTCAGCGTGAAGATCGAGAGCAACCACGCGGTTGGCACCACAGTTCTGAATGATGTCCGCGACCATTCGCGCCGTTATCGGTTCCCGAGGCTTCACCTTCTTGTCCTGGCGGGAGTAGCCGTAATAGGGGATTACAACCGTGATTTGGCGAGCGGATGCACGTCTGAATGCATCAAGCATGATGAACAGCTCCATGCAGTTGTCATTTGTCGGAGCACACGTCGGCTGTAAGATGAAAACATCATTTCCACGAGCGCTCTCATCCACCATCACGCGAATCTCGCCATCCGCAAACCGAGTTGAGGTTATTTTTCCAAGCTGAACACCAAGCGCATCTGCGACTTTTCGGGCTAACTCAGGGTGTGAATTTCCTGAGAAGAGCTTCAAGTCCCCCAAAAGTCGTTGGCTCATTGTTTCTCAGCTATCTTAACCTTTCTCCACTCAGTCGCGAGGCCCTCTTTGGTTTCTTGTCTCGCTCGCCCAAAAGCCATCGATCCGGCGCTGACATCTTTTGTAATCACACTTCCCGCCGCCGTCATCGCTTCATCGCCAATCGTGAGCGGTGCAACCAGCGTTGAGTTTGATCCGACGAAAGCGTTGGCACCGATAACGGTCCGGTGCTTTGAAAACCCATCGTAGTTGCAGGTGATCGTTCCCGCTCCGATGTTGCTATTCGGACCAACAACCGCGTCGCCGATGTAGCTGAGGTGTGGAGTCTTTGCACCAGGACCAAGCAAGGTGTTTTTGAGTTCGACAAAGTTCCCCACTTTGGCCTTGTCGCTGATCACTGTCTTCGGGCGGATGTTCGCGAACGGTCCAACGTAGACATGGTTCCCGATTGTCGCCTCGACGATCTGGCTCATCCGAATGTTGCAGTGATCGCCGACGACGGCGTCTTGAAGGACGCTGTTCGGTCCGATGACGGTGTGTGAACCAATCTTGGTGTTCCCTAACAAGATCGTGCCCGGCTCGATGATTGTCTCGGGACCGATTTCCACGTCCATGCCGATAGCGATCGAATTGAGATTTCGGAGGGTGACACCGTTAAGGGCGTGCCTCTTCAAAACTCTGCTACGAAGTTCGGCGTCGGCCTGAGCGAGCTGCCACCTGTCGTTGA
Source organism: Fimbriimonadales bacterium (assembly GCA_038222255.1). Classification (GTDB taxonomy): domain Bacteria; phylum Armatimonadota; class Fimbriimonadia; order Fimbriimonadales; family Fimbriimonadaceae; genus Fimbriimonas. Next base: position 9,897 of record JBBRHU010000029.1, read on the forward strand.
TGCCGACGGTCACGGCTGGATCCGAGAAGATCTCCCCGAACACCTGGCCACCCTCGCTCGCAATCATTTCGATGACGTCCGTGAAGTAGTACTCCTTCTGAACATTGTCGTTTTTGAGATTTGGCAAGTGACGTCGGAGGTCTTCGGCCTCGACGCAATACAGGGCGACATTGATCTCATGGATTGCGATCTGGTGGGGTGTGCAATCTTTGTGTTCAACAATCTTGATCACTGCTCCAGACTCATCTCGGACGATACGCCCATATCCAGACGGATCTTCCATGATTGAGCTAGCGACGGTGCAGCGGGCTCCGCTTGTGGTGTGAGCTAACACAAGCTGTTCGAATGTCTCGACACCCAGCAAGGGGGTATCGCCGGCGGAAATGATCACTGAGCCGGTTCTGCCTTCAAGCCACTCCATCGCCATTTGAACCGCGTGGCCAGAGCCATGCTGCTCGTGCTGCCAAACGTAGGCGTACTGACCGCCCAGCCGACTCTGAACCTTTTCTCCGCCGAACCCGACCACGATAGCGAGGTCTTCCACTCCTGCACCGCGCATCGCCCGCGCCACTAACTCGACCATGGGCACCCCGCAGAGTTCGTGAAGCACCTTCGGAAGGTCAGATTTCATGCGGGTGCCTCTGCCCGCAGCGAGGACTAGGCCGGAGAGTGAAGTGTTGCTCATGATGATTTTTCGGCGTCGTAGCAGGTGGCCCATTAGGGTGCGTTTGTCCCTGCATGTCTATTTTACGATGCGACCACCTTGAAATGATGGGCACGTTAGGATGACAATGGATAGATGCCCTTGCAGATTCTCGATCATCCCCTCGCCGGACACCTTCTGGCTGGCCTCCGGGACAAGAACACACCGCCCTCGGTCTATCGCGCGCTCTGCAAGCGTCTGACCACGATGTTGATCATCGAGGCGACCCGAAATGTCGCAACACGCACTGAAGCGGTGGAGACTCCTGTCACCGTAACTACCGGGAGAGTGCTAGGCCAGTCGCTCGCAGTCGTCCCAGTGCTTCGCGCTGGACTTGGAATGCTAGAACCGGTAACTGAACTCTTCCCGGACGTTGCGGTTGGTTATATCGGGCTTGAGAGAAATGAGGAGACAGCCGAGGCGCGACGCTATTACAGCAAGCTCCCGAACCTTGAAGGCAAGTTCTGTTTGTGCGTTGACCCGATGCTCGCAACAGGTGGCAGCGCCTCGCAAGCGATCAATATCATGAAGGGAAATGGAGCTTCGCAGGTCGTCATGGTCTCCATCATTGCCGCTCCAGAAGGCGTCGCAGTGCTCACCCAAGCTCATCCCGACGTCTTGATCGTGACAGCGGCTCTCGACGAATGCCTCAATGAGAAGAAGTACATTGTTCCGGGGCTTGGCGATTTCGGAGATCGGCTCTTCGCGACCCACTGATACATGAAGGCTCCTACAAACCGGGTCCATCTCAGCACAACGGTTCTGCTCACGATCGGTGCTTTCGATCTCATCACGACTCTGATATGGCTTAGTCGGGGCGGACGGGAAGGTAACCAATTCTTTGCGATGCTCGCTTCTCACGGGAGCTTGCCCCTTGTCGCAGGCAAACTGGCCTTTCTATTCATTCCAGTTTTGGTGCTGGAATACGCCCGCGCTAAACGTCCAGTGTCGGCCGAAATCGGAACGTGGGTAGCGGTTGTTGGGTATCTCATCCTTTATGTTCCGCACATCTTGGCTCTCGGTGGAGCTGGGAATTGAATTCAATTTCCGATCGATACCGGAACATCCTCGATCGCATTGATCGGGCGTGTCTAAACTGCGGCCGTGATCCAGCAGGGGTGACTCTGATCGCCGTCAGCAAGACTCAGCCGGTGGAGGCGATCAAGCCGCTAGTTGACTTGGGTCAGTTGCACTTCGGCGAAAGTCGACTTCAAGAGGCAGAGCCGAAAATCGCGGAATTGCCTATTCACTTGGAATGGCACTTTATTGGCACGCTTCAATCGAACAAGGCTAAGCGTGTCGCGAGTCTGTTTAGCACTATCCACACGTTCACAAATGATTCACAGTTGAAGGAAGTTGCGAAGGGCAAGCGCGTGGTTGACGGCTTGATAGAGGTGAATATTGCGGAAGAAACGCAAAAAGCGGGCATTTTTGCGGAAGGACTTGACGAGTACCGTGCAAACCTCATAGAATGCAACCAGGTTCATTTTCGAGGGCTAATGACCATTGGTCCACTTGTGGAAGATCCTGAGGCGTCGAGGCCCTATTTTCGGCGACTCAAGGAACTCGGCATGAAGTTGGAGTCAGAATGGTTAAGCATGGGAATGAGCCATGACTTTGAGGTGGCGATCCAGGAAGGAGCGACGCACGTCAGAGTTGGAACCGCATTATTCGGCGCAAGATAGCCGGTACGGTTGGGAAAGGAAAATCATGGAAGATACAGCAACACAAGAGCGCTCGTCGTTCATGGGGAAACTCAAAGGCATTTTCACACAGAGTGAAGAAGAAGAAGCAATTGAGGACACCCCGCATCCTGTCCACAACAGCGCAGTGGTGAACATCGCCAAAACCCACCGCTATTCAATTTACGTCCGAAAGGATGTTCGAGGAATGGAAGATGCCCACGCAGCGGCTGCTGGCCTTCGACAGGGTCTCCAGCAGATTCTTAATCTCGAAACTACTGATGCTGTGCTTCGCCAGCGCGTTTGGGACTACATGACGTGTGCATGCCAAATGGTTGACGGAGACATCGAGAAAATCAGTGAATATGTTTGGATGGTGGTTCCGAACAGCGTCGAAGTTATCGTGGAGCCCGTAACTCCTAAGATGACCTCAATGCGAAACTAATCCGTCTTGGCACCCCGCCTAGCCCCGTATGTTCGGGGCTTTTTTGGTTTATGGATCAGATTTCATACGCTGACTTTGACAAGGTCGAAATTCGAGTTGGGCGAATCGTCCAGGCGCTACCCTTTCCTGAGGCGAGGAAGCCTGCGTACAAGCTCGTGATCGATTTCGGCCCGGAGATCGGAACTCGCAAGTCGTCCGCTCAGATCACACACCACTATTCGGTTGAAGAACTTGCCGGACGGCTAGTGATGGCGGTGGTCAACTTTCCCACTAAGCAGATCGGGCCATTTATCTCCGAGTGCTTAACCCTTGGCGTTTCTGATGGAGACGGCCATGTTGTCCTAGCCCAGCCTTCAAGCGATGTTCCTCTAGGGTCTCGCCTTTTTTAGATGAGCCACCGCGATCAACTCTTTGCCCTCGTCCGATCAATCCCGATTGGTTTTGTTTCGAGCTATTCCGACCTTGGCAAGGCACTGCCCTCGTATGCAAGCGGGCTGGTGATCGGTCGGTGGATGGCGGCATGTCCCGGCGATCTGCCGTGGTGGCGCGTCGTCGCAAAAGATGGCTCGTTACCGGTTCGCAAGCGTAGCCCGCTTCTCGGGATGGAGCAAGAGGAGCGGCTTCGGAGCGAGGGAGTCGAATTCGAAAATGGATGCGTCATCATGGATCGCTTTACCTACCATCCAACTACCCTCGACTGGTAAGGTTTCGATATGTCTGAAACCTTTCGAGTTGGCGTAGCCGGACTCACTCACGGCCACGTCTTCGGCCTCATCAATAGCTTCAAGAATGCAGAGGGTGTGAGCCTTGTTGCGGTCGCCGATAAGACGGGCCTCCTAGAAGGTCAGAAGGATAACTTCGAGCGGCTGTACACCGATTGGGAAGAGATGCTTGAAAAGGAGCAGCTCGATGGTTTGCTTGTCACGAGTGACAACGTCGAATCCGCTCAGATCGCAGTTGCAGCCCTCAACAAGGGCATTCCTTGCTTCGTGGAAAAGGCAATGGCCGCAAACGCAACCGATGCAGACCTGATGCTCGCCGCTCAAAAGGCATCTGGCAAAACTTTGATGATCAACTGGCCCTTCGCCTGGAACGCTTGGATGTTCGCACTGAAATCAGAGATTGAAAGCGAAACCATCGGACATGTCTTCCACCTTCGATTCCGAAATGGCCACTTTGGCCCGAAGGAGATCGGCTGCAACAAGGAATTTGTGGAATGGCTTTACGACGAGAAGCTTAACGGCGGCGGAGCGATTGCCGACTTCTGCTCTTACGGCGCTGTCCTTTCTCGTTGGCTGTTCGGCATGCCAGAACGAGTGACCTGTGTGCGAGGCAACTACACGAAGGATTACGACATTTCAGACGACCACGCCGTGCTCCTTCTGGAATACGCAGACAAGAACGTGTTCATCGAAGGAACTTGGGCAACGTTCGGCTTTGATTCCGGTCCAAACCCGGTCGTCCACGGAAAGACTGGAACGATCGCGAACTACAATGGAACCATCAAGGTTCACCGAGCAGGTAAGGATGATGAAGAACTCAACGTTCCGGCCCTCGCTGTTACCAACCCAGCAACCTACTTTGTTGATTGTGTCCGAAACGGTAAGACTCCAGAAGGAATCCTGAATCCTGAGCTTGCCGCCGACGCATGCCGAATTCTCGATGCTGGAATCGAATCTGCGAAGACCAAGTGCGCGGTCGCGCCTTAGTCTAGTTTGGCTTTCGACCCCAAACGTGGAACACCTTGGGCAGCAACACGACGACATGCTCGTCGTTGGCTGCCCACTGCATTTCTTTTATCACCTGCTCTAACTCTTTTTCATCCACTAGTCCCTGAGAAATGAGAGAGGCGCCGGCCTCGATGACAGTCCATTCCATGATTCGCTTTCCGTCTCCAGAAGTGTGAGCCGACTGGGAAACTCTGACGTTCACATCGTGAAACCCAGAGTCACGAACAAGCTGATAGAGTTCCTTGCCAAGGTCCCAGTTGCTGCCCAGCCGTCGACCTAGTTCTGGCAACAACTCGGCAAAGCGATTGATCGCGGTCGGAGGATGACTGCAACCAGAAGAGATCTCCGCGTCTTCGCACACCAAAATCCCTCTGGGCTTTAGGATTCGCATCATCTCGGCCAACCCAGCTCTGGAATCGGCCAGGTGGATGAGTAAGAACCGACAATAAACCAAGTCGAACGACGCAGCCGCGAGTCCAGTTGACTCTGCGGTCGCGACTACGAACTGAAGGTTGGGGTGGTCAGATCCGAAGATCTTGCTTGCATGCAGGACCTGTTCGTGACTTCGATCAACCCCGACGACTTTGCCGTTCGGACCAACAATCTCGGCGAGAAGCTGAGATACAGTACCGACGCCACAGCCGATGTCGGCGACACACATACCCTGTTGGATTCCTGCGTCGTGAAACAATGCGATGGTCGAGGGGAGGAGGTCTTCATGGAGCGCCTGTAGCCGCCGACCGGCGACCGCTCCGACTCCAAGGGCATATTCTGCAGATTCCACCTGCAAATTGTAGCCCTCTCGTTCTTGCGAACGAGAGGGCTGGAGCCTACTTTGCGGCTTCGATAAGGAGATCAACTACGGCTTCAATCGTCATCGCTCCAAGGTCGCCCTTTTCGCGACTTCGAACGCCAACCGTTCCATTTTCCAAATCTCGGTCGCCGATGATGAGCATGTACGGCACCTTCTGCAATTGATTCTCTCGAATCTTCTTGCCAAGCGTCTCGCGACGATCGTCAATATGGAGCCGACAGCCAGGAGCCACGATCGAAGGCAGCGTCTGATAGACCGGCAGTTCTGGATCCGCTTCTGGAACCAGATAACCCGGTCCACGGAGGACCTCTGCCAGCTGATAGGCGGCCCGAACGTGTCGGTCGGCAATCGGCAAGATCGCGACCTGCACGGGCGAGAGCCAGTACGGGAACGCTCCCGCGTATTGCTCGGTCAACAGGCCGATCATTCGTTCAAGCGAACCAAACGGCGCGCGGTGAATCATGATCGGTCGGTGAGGCTTACTGTCCTCACCGGTGTATTCGAGACCAAAGCGCTCAGGCAGGTTGTAGTCGACCTGGACCGTCCCCATCTGCCAGTCACGTCCGAGAGCGTCTTTGATGATGAGGTCAAGCTTCGGGCCGTAGAATGCCGCATCTCCTGGGGAGATTTCGTATTCCATTCCCATCTTCTCGCAAGCATCCTTGATTGCTTGCGTCGCGGCTTCCCAGTTCTCGTCAGCTCCCACGTACTTCGTGTCGTTTGGATCTTTGACGCCTAGGCGAGCCCGATATTCGGTAAGGCCAAGCTTTTTCAGAACCGTCTTCATCAGGTCAACAACGCCGATGAATTCGTCAAGCAATTGGTCTGGACGAACAAAGAGGTGCGCGTCATCTTGCGTGAATCCACGAGCTCGAAGGATCCCGGTGACTTCCCCGCTTTGCTCATATCGATGAACCGTTCCAAACTCTGCGTATCGAACAGGCAAGTCGCGGTACGACCGCATCTGAGAAGCATAGATCTCGATGTGGAATGGGCAGTTCATCGGTTTGAGGATGTAGGTTTCCTTCTCTTCATCTTCCATGAACGGGAACAGCTTGTCGCGAAACGTGATGATGTGACCAGACTTCTCGTACAGCTTGATGTTCGCGATATGAGGCGTTACGACAGGCTCATACCCGCGCTTCACTTGCTCGTCGCGAAGGAATGCGACCATCGTCTCGCGAAGGATCGTGCCCTTTGGAAGCCAAAGCGGCAGACCGGTGCCAACTCGTGGAGAGAACATGAACAAGCCGAGTTCTCGACCGAGAATGCGGTGATCACGCTTCTTCGCCTCTTCGAGCATGTGGAGGTGCTGCTCAAGTGCTTCGGCCGTCTCAAAAGCGGTTCCGTAGATTCTGGTGAGCTGCTTGTTCTTCACATCGCCGCGCCAATACGCACCTGCAAGGGACATCAGCTTGAAGTGCTTGATTTCCTTCGTGGTATCGACGTGGGGTCCACGACAGAGGTCGAGGAAGCGGTGGAACTTCCCTTCCCGATCAGTTCGCTGCTGGTCGTAGAACGAGATCGTCTGCCCCTCGGGGACTGCGTCGAGCAGTTGGAGCTTATACAAGGCGTTTTCTTCGCCTTGGCCGTTGGTGGTCTCTTCCAAGATGATCCGTCGGGCGTCTTCACGGGAAGCGGCCTCCATTCGGACGATTCGTTGGTCGAGCTTCGCAAGCTCTTTCATCTTCTTCTCGATCTTCTCAAGGTATTCGAACTTGAGGGGCTCGGCGAAGTCGATGTCTTAGTTGAAGCCGTGCTCGATTGGAGGACCAATCGAAAGCTT
>JBBRHU010000030.1:0-16753 GCA_038222255.1 Fimbriimonadales bacterium
CCGAGCACGGTGCCTCCGTAGACGTTCTTCGCCGAGAGATCAACCTTACGGTCTAGGAGTAGCTTCACCGTCTCCAGATGCCCATTGTGCACCGCACGATGAAATCCCGGTTGGCCGGTCTCTACTTCTCGGGAAGTGTCCGCACCAAGGTCATGCAGCGCCCGAACACAATCGGTTTGACCGTAGGTGCAGCCGAGCAGAAAGGCTTCTCCAAGCTCCTCGCTTGAGTACGAACCGCCGTTTTGAATCGCTTCTAGCTTGCCAAGTGCAGCCAGATGGGCAAGCGTCGGCGTTGCACCGCGCTCCAACAGCGCCACCGCAGTTTCCGGCGCTTGATTCATAAGGGCTAGAGTCACCAGACAAGGATCGTTCAGGTCAACCTTTGCTCCGGCACCAATCAGAAGGTCGATGAGCGGAAGGGCAACGCCAGCGACCGCAGCTTGATGGCTCGTCAAGAGGAGTCCAACCGTGTAATTGTCCTCGACTCCCGCACCCGCCGAAATGAGCAATTCTGCCACCTCGATGATGTTCTTTGGCAGCGGCACACGGATTGGATTTCCAGCGACGTGGTTCATCAGTGTCGCGCCCGCGAAGTAGCCCGACTCGTACCACTCACCCTGTGTGCAACGGTAGTTCAGGAGAAAGGGGTGCTTACCAATAAACTTCGCCAGCGTCGTTGAGTCTCCTGCATCAAGTGCCTCTACCGCCTCTCGGAAGAATGAATATTGTTGTGCTTCGTCCATCGAGGCTTCCTAGGTGCCCACCTGGCACGCAGCGAGAAACGCCACATTTCCTCCACGGGTGATCGGCACAATATCGGGACCAACGAGCTGCGTGAACGCGATCGAGGCGGGCCAAGGGTCGAGGACGTTGAGCGACAGGATGGCGGGTTGGCCGTTTGAACCTCGGGTCGCTTGGCAATAGTCAATGGAAAGCACGAGCATCACATGGACTCGCGTACACACGATCAGCGGTCGGTTGCTCGTGATTTCTGCGAGGACTAAAGCATTGGACATCCAAGGCGTCTGAAATCCCGCAATCGCATCAAACACCGAAGTGAGTTTTGACGAGAACGCTTTTCCATCTGATCCTCTCCACGTCCGATTCATGAGCTTTGCTATGTTCTCGGGCGGCCCCGATTTGGCGTTCGTCGGAGAACCATAGATCGCCGTAACAAGCTCCTCTTGAGAAACCCCGTGGTTGTAGTAAGCAAAAAGATTGGCGACTGCGGCCGCCCAACACCAGTTTTCTCGACTTTGCGGGAGATACGGCGGTTTGTGTTGTCGCAGAGTCGAGAAAGTGGGGGCTTCGGCGACGGTCGCTCGGTACACCTGCTGACCGTTGTAAATCACAGGGGCACCGTTGGGCTGGCGTAATGCCATCACTTGCTCCTGAGGAGCAAGAGCAAACCCGACGAGCAAAGGCAGAACCATGATGATCCGATCTTAGCAGGTTCACGTTGGTGGATCAATATCGGCATATTCCAACCCTGGTTGTCGAGATTCTCGGCAAGGCCGCCAAATGTGGGCCGGTGCGGGAGTCTGGAACTCCAAGAACCATTCAATCACCACGCATGCGAGATCCAGAGGAAGAAAAGATCTCAACGGAAGCTTGAAGTCTTCTCCACCAGTCGAGACCGTACATGTCTCGTCGCCTACTCCTCCGGAATCAATCAGCTGTGAGGGGCAACCGTTGCCTCCATGACGAAATCGAACATGAACACCGTGTGCCTCGACCAGGATCAGTGCGAGCGACGGAAGGCTCCAGTCATTGCTGTATCCGACTTCTCGCAGAATCACCCAACCGAGCAGCCCTGCCGATGCCGTCCAGTGGGCATCACCCATTTCCAGCACCGTACGAATCTGATCCGTCGTTGGGCTGAGCGTAAGTTCCGCGTAGGGACCTTCAAAGCCAAGGACAATCTGAGTCATCGCTTCACGTTCGATCCCATTTTTGCGCGATTCACGCCTCAAGTTGAACAGTTATTGCCGCCTAGAAGGGTGCATTCACCACGAGATCGCCGTTCCATGTCAAAATAGCCAAAGCGAGATAGAGCCAATGGCAGTCGATACGAGCGATTTCAAGAACGGTATGCACTTTATGATGGACGGCGACGTCTGGACCATCATCGAATTCCAGCACGTCAAGCCTGGAAAAGGCGGCGCCTTTGTCCGCACCCGCCTCCGAAAAGTGAGGACAGGACAGGTGATCGAAAAAACCTTCCGATCAGGAGAGAAGGTTGAAGCCGTCTATGTTGAGAAGGTGAAGATGCAGTTTCTCTACCGCCAGCAGGGCGAGATGATCTTGATGGATCTGGACACCTACGAACAGATTCCGGTAGAAGCGAGCACTCTTGGAGATCAAGGCAAGTATCTAAAGGACGAGTCGGAGATTGTAGCCTTGGTTGCAAACAACGAAACACTCGGCTACGAACTACCAAATTTCGTAGAACTAGAAGTAACGGTGACTGATCCCGGTTTTAAGGGAGATACAGTCAGTGGCGGTAGCACGAAGCCTGCGACTCTCTCGTCGGGAGCAACGATTAACGTTCCTTTCCACATCAATGTGGGAGATATTGTTAAAGTAGATACGCGAACCGATAGCTACCTTGAGCGCGTTAAAAAGTAAAGGGACATGAGTAAAAGAGGCCACGGCAGAACTGATCTAGCGGAAGGGTTCCAGGATTTCCTGGTCGGCTTTTCCCGACTCGTTTTCTATGTTGGCCTCCTTGCGATGGGCCTTTCGGTTGGATTACTCGTGTTCACATACATGCGGGTGTCTGGACCAGAGGGTGCGGCACAGGTTGCCTCCGCCAAAGGAAACATCGAGCTCTTTCAAAAGATATTGATCGTTGGTGTCTTCGCAGGAAGCGTCGGTGCCCTCTATCTTTTTTGGGGTGAAGATCTCCTCGCCCCACTCATGGTCGTTGGAGCGGCGGTGCTGTACTTTGCTCCACTCTTCTTGCCTTCAGTCCTTGGCGAATCCAAGAACGACGCATCTGCACTTGCGCTGACCACCGTCCAAGAAGGTGGGATCATCCTCGGGTTCATTGGCGTCATCGCGCTAGTGATAGATCTCGGGATAAGAGCTACCTCACGGGTTAAGAAGGGCAGCAAGTCCGACCAGATGAAGTACGGCAAGGGTGTCAAGGAAGAAAACACTCGTCAGAACGTGTTGCTCGGTAAATGCTGGCAACTTCCTTTTTGCCGAAAGTTTGTCCGCGAGCAATGCCCGATTTATCATGCCAAAACCACTTGCTGGAAAGAGCTCGTCGGTTGCATGTGCGAGGAATCAGTTATCCAGACCGCGATGGATGGCAAGAAGTTCAGCAAAGAAGCTCTACTATCCGGAGCTGCAATCCCACGAAATAACAAGCTGACGATTCCGCAGAAAAAAGAGCGATGCAAATCGTGCGTGATCTACAACGAGCACCTGCGACACCAATACAAGCTCGCTCTCCCAGGCGTCATCGTAACGATCCTATCGATCTATGGCATCTTTCACGGCCCTCTCGCAGCCATGGTTGTCGGACTCTGCAAATCGATCAATGCCGCTGTCCGAGGTGCAACCCTAGGTGCAGCAGGCAACTTTGAGCCGCCCGTCTACTTCGTTGAGGGCCTCCTATTCGTTTTTGTCGTTCTCGCCGTCTCTTACGCAGTTAAGTTCATCGAATTTGCAATCTTCAAACTCAAGGTTTAACGACGCGTCAATCGAAGCCGCGATGCTTCGGCTAGATGGTAGTTATGGTGAGGGAGGCGGGACCCTCATGCGGACCGCACTCGTCATGTCGGCGCTCACGCTTCGACCTCTCCAGGTCACGCAAGTCCGCGCCAATACGCCGTACCCCGGGCTCGATCCAGAAGATCTCACGCTCGCGAGAGCGCTGGCCCAAGCAACGCAGGCCGAGTTGATTGGCGCGGAGATGGGAGCAGATCAAATCACGTTCGTCCCGACCCGTCGACCGAGCGGCTTTCAAGGGAAGATTTCGATCGTGCGGAACAGCCTTGGTAGAGGGCCAAATGCGCTCGTCGTCGCAAACGCACTCTTACCGGTCGCTGCCCGCAGCGGGGTCTACAGCACTTTTTCGATCGAAGGCGAAACCTACGGGGCGAACGTGCTCACGTACGATGCATTCGCGAACACGATGTGCGGAGTCCTGATGAAAATGGGGCTGTATACGGAGCCCGATTTGCAAGAAAGTGGGTTCGGACGGGAATCTCGTGGAGTCGTCGAGATCGAAGTTGAACCGAGCGTTCTGACGGGAATCCAGTGGGAAGACCGCGGACGGCTAGTGTCTATTCATGCCCGATTTATTGTTTCGAATCTCTCGACAACGATCGCCCAGCGTGGACTTGGACACCTTCGTCGGCTTGCCCAAAACGCAAATCTACCGCTCGAAACAGAATTCGCAGATATTCCAGGGGCGGGGCAAGGCGCCTTCTGCACCGTTTGGGCTAATTACGAGCGTGGTGCAGGTTCTGGTTCGGCCACCGGATCGCGCGGTCTGCGGGCAGAGCACGTTGCTCAACAGGCGTTCGACCAGCTATTCAATTGGATGCGGAGCACCGGTACGGTGGATTCGAACCTTGCTGACCAGATATTGATCGCGGCCGTCTTGTCCGAGGAACCGTCGGTCTTCACCGTCGGCAAGCTCACAGAGCGATTTATGACCGCAGTCTGGGTCATCAAGCAGTTCCTTCCGATCCACCTCACCGTCCGTGGCGTCGTCGGAGCGCCGGGGACTATCACAATCGAAAGGCGTTAGGGGTATGGTTCTCCTCGTGACTCGATTGACCGGCACGGTGGCGTTGCTTTCCCTCGCGATAATCTCACATGCCGATTGGCTGATCGACACTCCGGTGTCCCGCAAGATCCCCCTAAAGGGCGTTCGATACGAATTCCGATCGATGCTCAAAGGTGGCTTACAAGAGCATCGGCTAGGATTTGGAGTCTCTGAGACCATCGAGGTCATCGTAAGGACTGAGCGCTTGGGCTCGTTTCTGCCGACGCACACAACCGCCGACATCTCATTCACACCCAACGGTCCGGTGCCTGGCGTCGCGCCAGGGATTAGCGTCGGCATTCTCGATGCTGCAAACAAGACGCAGGATGGGCGACGTGGCTATTTCGGATTCACATTTCGCGAGGACTACGACGGCATCGACGGATCGAACTACGGAGATGTCACTTTCGGAGTGATCGCCGATCACTATGTGAAGGCTTACTTCGGAGCGTCGATTCCATTTAGCAAATCGTTTCGAGTCTTGGCGGAGCATAACGGCAACCGACTTGCGGCTGGGCTTGACTTCCGACCCATTAAGCACTTCTCTCTTCGCATGATTTGGCGAGACCGACAAATCCTCTTCGGAGCTTCAATCGCGACGCGGTTTTAGACGTTAAAACCAGGTTTAATAACCTGCCATTAACATCCGCCTGGACGCCAAGAAGCTGGCCTTTTGGCCACTCGTCGCCACAATATTTTTCAGTGTGAGCGGTGGACCATACGGCCTGGAGCCAGTCCTCCAGGCTGGTCACGGGCTTGGGTTGCTCCTTATCCTCATCGCGCCGTTGGTTTGGGCTTTGCCCGCAGCTCTGATGACGGCAGAACTCACGAGCGCCATTCCAGTTGAGGGCGGTTATGTGGTGTGGGTCGAACGCGCGTTTGGCAAGAACTGGGGCTTCTTGTGTGGCTGGTGGACGTGGATCTACGCCTGGATTGATGTCGCGATCTACCCCGGACTGTTTGCAGTGAACGTCGGCAACCTCATGCGCATGCTCGGGTTTGAAAATGCGATCCAGCAAACGCCTTGGCTCCAGTGGGCGGTCGGGCTCGCCGTGATCGTGCCGTTTACTGTCATCAAGCTTTTCGGCATCAAGTCTGTTGGCCGAGCCAATGTCCTCTTTAGCATCCTCCTGATTTTGCCATTTGCAATTTTCATTGCCGCTGGACTGTCTAAAGTCATCGCCAACCCTGCGCGGACGTTCTTGCCGCTGCTTGCGCCTGAGCAGGACAGCTGGCGCACGGCAACAACGACCGGGTTGTTCACGGTGATGTGGAACTACCTCGGTTGGGATTCGATCTCGACCGTCGCGGAAGAGGTGGAGGCTCCGGAACGCAACATGCCAAAGGGCATCTTTATCGCTCTCGCACTAATCGTCGCGTCCTATCTGCTCCCAAGCATCGTCGGCTTGGCATTCTGGCCGAATCCAGCGGAGTGGAAGGAAGGCGTCTGGAGTCAGATCGCCGATCGAGTTGGAGGTCGGGGCCTAGGTCTACTCGTCGCTGCAGGAGGATGTGTCGCGAGCATGGGCCTCTTTTCCTCCACTCTCCTTTCAAGTTCGAGAATCCCGTTTGTGCTCTCTCGATCGGGTCGGATGCCAGCACGGCTGTGTACCTTGCACTCCAAATGGGGCACGCCGTGGATTGCGATTTTAGTCAGCGCCGTATTCTACACAATCTTTAGTTACCAGTCTTTCGAGAAGCTCCGCACCGCAGATGTCATCGTCTATTCGGTGGGTTTGGTCTTAGAACTTGGTTCGCTCATCACGCTTCGGGTCCGAGAGCCGAATCTCGCTCGTCCTTACAAGATCCCTTGGGGTTGGGTAGGCATTTTCCTCGTGGTCATTCCTCCCAGCGCTTGTGTCGTTTTTGCGGTTGCTAGTCAAATCCGCGAAGAAGGTGTACAGTCTCTTTGGTTAGCCCTTGGATGCCTTGCGACGGGACCGCTTTGGATGCTCGGGGAACGATTAGTGCGTCAAAAAGCGTAAGGACTTTCTTCATCGATCCTCTTTTTGCGGGAGCGTAATTGCAACTCTAGAGCGTATTGATATGCAGTATGAGTGCGACTTTCCCGATCCAAGGGTTGGCTGGGCACAAGAAGATGAGTGAGCCGATGGATGAATGCGCAGTTCTTGGACTGCATCACATGACGGCGATCTCGGGTCCAGCCCAGGAGAATCTTGATTTCTACGGCGAGATTCTGGGGCTTCGTCTTGTCAAACTGACGGTGAATTTTGACGATCCAAGCGCACATCATCTCTACTACGGGAACGGATCGGGCGAGCCTGGCACGATTCTGACTTTCTTCCCCTATCCAAATGGCTATCCCGGTCGACCCGGTACTGGGCAGGTAACCGTCACTTCGCTCGCCATCCCTATGGACTCCATCGGATATTGGCAAGATCGGTTCATGCAGTCTGGAGTTGACGCTGACCGAGTGCAAAAGCGAAGCGGCAGTGAGATCTTGCCTTTTCGGGGGCCAGATGGTTTGTTGCTCGAGCTAGCAACCACGCCTTCTGCCGACCTTGAGGGCTGGAACGGCAGTCAAGTTCGAGCAGAACACGCGATTCGAGGGATGCGGGCGCTGATCATCCGCTCGGTCTCGATCGCTCCGCTGAAGAAGGTGTTGACAGAACTATTGGGCTTCCGCCAAACGGATGAACGCGACCGACGATTCCGATTTGAAGTGGGTGCAGGTGGGGTTCGCAAAACGATCGAAGTGATCGAGGACCCGATCGGACCAAATGGTCGGTCAGGCCACGGTACCGTCCACCATGTTGCCTTTCGAACATCTAACGAGGCAAGCCTCAAAGCCGCGCGTGACCGGATCGCGGACTCTGGACTCCATGTCAGCCCGATCATGAACAGAGAGTATTTCAAGTCGATCTACTTTAGGGAACCCGGTGGTGTCCTGTTCGAGGTGGCGACTGATCCTCCCGGCTTCACGGTGGACGAACCGTACGAGCAGCTTGGGACTCTTTTGCGTTTGCCTGCTCAATACGAGCACTATCGAGGAAAGATCGAGAAGGAGCTTCCTGTCCTTCGCCTTCCAAAACCTCTTTAATGGAACACATCCACATTTGGCAGCCTGGAACGACTCGGCGGACCTTCCTGCTTCTGCATGGCACAGGCGGAACAGAACACGACCTACTCTCCTTGGCCGAGACTCTAGATCCCTCTGCGGCGATCCTTTCCGTTCGTGGGAGATCACAGGATGAAGGGACGAACCGCTTCTTTCGACGTCTGGCCGAAGGCGTGTTCGATGTCGAAGATCTGATCGAGAAGACAGCTGATCTCGCCGATTTCATGCTAGATGCTTCGACTCGGTACAAGCTTGAACTTTCGGAAGTCATCGCCGTCGGTTACTCGAATGGAGCAAACATCGCAGCTTCCCTGCTACTCCTTCGTCCAGAATGCCTCGGAGGAGCAATCCTTCTTCGAGCGATGGTGCCACTTGAACCCGCCGAACGCAAGGATCTGAGCAACAAACGAGTGCTCCTGCTTTCTGGTGAATCTGACCCAATCTTGCCACTCGCAAACGCGCGAACTTTGGCCGAAATGTTCAAAGAGCGCGGCTGCGATATTCAACACGAAGTCGTGCCGACGGGTCACAACCTGACCAGGGCAGACGTAGCGATCGCAAAGGCCTGGTGCCAGTCCTCTTAGCGGGCCATGTGACAAACTAAACAATGACCCCGAAAAATCCCTACGTGCTCGCCCCGATGACCACGTACTCTAGCCAGCTCGATGGCGTGATTAGCCCAGACGAGCTGCCGTATCTCGAACGAAGGGCAAAGGGCGGTTTTGGGATCGTGATGACCGCTGCGTGTTGCGTTCACCCAACGGGATGGGCTTTCAAGGGTCAGTGGCAGTGCTCCGACGACCGGTTTATCCCGTCGCTGAAGTCTGTTTCTGACGTGATCCGAAGTGCCGGTGCAAACTCTGTGCTCCAGATCCACCACGGCGGTAGACAATGTCCTCCAGAACTTTGCGGAGGCACCCCCCTTTCGGCAAGCGCAATCCCGCTAAACAAGCCGGGAGCGGTCACTCCTAGAGCGATGACTGAAGGGGAGATTGTTGAAGTCATCGAGGCGTTTGGTGCAGCGGCACACCGTGCAGTGGTCGCAGGTTTCGACGGAATTGAGATTCACGGCGCGAACACCTACCTTCTCCAACAGTTTGTGAGCCCGCACTCAAATCGTCGGACGGATATCTGGGGCCAAGACCGGCTGAAGTTCTCGCGAGAGGTTGTGGAGTCTGTGTTGAAATCGGTTCCCGATGGCTTCTCGGTGGGCTACCGATTCTCGCCCGAGGAACCAGATACACCCGGATTGCGAATGGCAGATACCCTCGCACTCATCGACACACTCGTGCAGTATCAACTCGACTTTCTGCACGTCTCGCTCCGAGACTACAAGCAGACCTCATTCTTCCAGCCCGAAGACGGTCCGACTTTGAATCGCATCGCGGACCACATTAATGGTCGGATAAAGCTGATCGGCGTGGGTTCCGTGAAGACGCTCGAAGACGCACAGGCGGTCCAAGCTGCGGGAGCCGACTGGGTCGCGATAGGACGTTGCGGCATCTCGGAACCTGAGTGGCCAGACGTTGCGCTAAACGGTGGTACCCCCCGCACAAAGGTGCATCGCTCAAACTTTGCCCAGGAATTAACCCTGCCCAAGGGATTGGCAGACCGGATCGACGCCGTCGAAGGCTGGTTCGACCGAGACTAGCCGAACAAAACGCTCACGGGCTTTGGCACTTTGATGGTGTGGCCGGTGGGCTTAAGCTTGCCGGACGTCGAATCTACCTTCAGCGTTGTTAGCACATCATTGTCTTGTCCACCGACGACGAGCCAGCGTCCAGATGGGTCTAGGCTAAATCCGCGCGGAGTTTTGACACCGGCAGAGGCGATCTCAACCAAGTTCAAATGCCCGTTCGACTGCACCCCGTAGACCG
Organism: Fimbriimonadales bacterium; assembly: GCA_038222255.1. GTDB lineage: Bacteria > Armatimonadota > Fimbriimonadia > Fimbriimonadales > Fimbriimonadaceae > Fimbriimonas. The sequence goes on from JBBRHU010000030.1 coordinate 9,740, forward strand.
CAATCGAGTTGTGCCCACGATTTGAAACGTAGAGCCACTTACCTGACGGATGGAGCTGAATCTCAGCTGTCGAATTACCCTTGACACCGACGCCAGCCGGAAGCGACGACAGCGTTTGCATCGGCTTGAGGTCTCCATCTGACGATCTTGAGAATGCCGTCACGCCGACTGTCATCTCATTGCAGACGTACGCAAATTTGCCGTTGGGATGAAGCGCCATGTGTCGAGGGCCGCCGCCCGGCGGAACTTTTGAGCTACCCACTTTCTTAAACACACCCGACGCCGCGTCGAAGGAGAAGCGAATCACCTCATCGGTCCCAAGGTCGCAGGCGTAGGCCATCTTTCCGGCTGCGTCAGTGTAAGCAGCGTGCATGTGGGGCCCTTCTTGTCGACCCTTGTCCGGACCGCTGCCCGAATTGTGGAAGAAACTCGAAAACTTGGCAAGCGAACCGTCAGCTTTGATCGGCAGGTTGACGAGAGTGCCGCCGGAGTAGGCGGCGACGAGAAGATTCTTTCCCGCTGGATCGACCATGACGTGGCACGGGTTCAGTCCGTCGAACTTCTCGGTATTGATGAGTTTGAGCGCGCCGCTCGGCTCGATCGCGTAGGCACTGGCCTCACCCTTTGTGTACTCATGGCAAGCGTAGATGAACTTGTGATTCGGATGGATCGCAAGGTAGCTCGGGCTGTTCGACTCAGCCGCGAGTTCAGGGGCCGCGAGTGCTCCAGTTTCATAGTTCAATTCCGAACGATAGATCCCTTTGCTTCCATCCGCTGCGGTGTATGTTCCTATGTAGAAGCGAAGCGAGGGAGCAGAAGTGGCCATGGTGAGTAAGAGCGGGAGCGCGAACATGTCTGAACGGTGTTCTACCCGGTTCAGAGTAGGAGGACGGTTGGGGGAAGTCAACCCTGGTGCCAGCGAGCAAGCCGTTTTTTTGAATCGGCTTTTGGCTAGATCATCGATCGGGCCCCTTCCATCAATCTGACGAGGCTGATGCTGTAATTGAATTTTCAGTGATATAATGATTTTCAGCACGTGCTGAAATTAACCCAGGAATCGATATCTAGATCCGAACTCGAAAGGCTCGCCAAGGGGGCCATTCGCCAAATCTTTCTGTCTGTCCCTGAAGTCCAAGTCGAAATTTCTGTCGAGCCAAGCCGAAGTGCCGGGGACTTTGCAGCTCGCATTATAACTTCCCTCGGCGCCCAGACGCTTGTCTGTGAAGTCAAGAGTCGCGCATGGTCGTACGAACTTTACGAAATCGCCCACCGATTGATCTCCGGAAGTCGACAGCACCTCGACGAGCGAACAGTTCCGGTTTTCATCGCACCCTATGTCAGCCGTCAGGCAGCTAAAACATGCTCTGAACTCGGAATCTCATGGGCAGACCTGGCTGGCAACTGTGAACTGAAGATTGACGGCGCGTATATCAAAATTCAAGGAATCGAGAATCCCTATAAGCGAGGGCGGGGGACTGCATCTCTTTACAGCCCAAAAGCTGCTCGTGTCGTTCACGCGCTTCTGTTGGATTGCCATCGCAATTGGACGACTGAGGAACTCTCGAAGGCCGCAGGCTCCAGCCTCGGCCATGTTGCTAGTGTCAAAAAACTGCTCGCAACCAACCGCTGGATCCGGGCGAGCTACGGCGCGACCGTCCTGACAGAGCCGAAAGAACTTCTTGAAGATTGGTCACTTCACTATCAGCCCAAGAGAAAAGTCATTCGCCTATTCACGCTCGACTCTCCTGGACAATTCGAACAGAAAGTCGCAAACTCAAATCTGGACTACGCGTTCACCGAATTTTCTGCAGCTGAGCGGTACGCCCCTTACACGCGGCACCAAAGAGTTGCTTTCTATGTGACCCGTTGGGAGGACGAACACGCTGCTGCTCTTGGTCTGACACGTGGAGACATAGCCTCAAATGTCACGATCTATGAGACTGGCGAAGAGTTGCCATTTGTAGAGGTGCGCAACGGCATTCGATGCGTCTCGCCGGTGCTTACTTACCTAGACCTGAAGCTGCTTTCTGGAAGAGGGCAAGACGCGGCAGAACACCTCCTGGAAGCGACAATTGAACCGAGGTGGAGATGAGCAGAGACAACGCACCGTCCGGCCTAATCACAGCCACAAGGATCGTGTTAAGTGAAATCGCTGAGATCCTCGGCCCATACCCACGAGCAGTGATCGCAGGTGGTACCGTCCCGTACCTGCTCATTCCACAAGATCATGACCCACATGAGGGAACGGTTGATATCGACGTTGTGTTCGATCTCGACCAGCCCGGGGCAAGCGACGTGCTTACCCTCCATGCCCAACTTGAGCAACGGCTGTTCCAACAAGAGCCCAGAAAGCCCTATCGCTACAACAAATTTGTAGGCGTTGGTGGACAGAGCTATAGTGTGCTCATTGAATTCCTTGGGGGAGGTGACCCTCCTTCTAGTGGTCTCGAATACATCCCCACGGAGGACATTCACGTCAGCATCATCAAGGGAATGGAAATTGCACTCGTGCGCCCGATTGAGGTCACTCTCCCCGAAGATCCGAACCAAGGAATTTCTGTCGCGTCTCTTCCAGCATTCCTGGCGATGAAGGCCGTTGCCCTTGACCGTCGGAGCGACCTCAAAAAGACAAAGGACGCCTACGATATCATCTACTGCCTGCGCAATTTTCCGGGTGGTGTGAATGCGGTTGTTGAGCAATTTCAACCTTATCGTGCCAACCCTATCGTCGCTTCGGCAATGACGCTTCTGACGGAGCTGTTTGCCTCGGTCGAAGCGATCGGGCCGGTTGCATACGCTCGCGCAACGGATCGGCCTGAGGACGCGGACATGATGAAGCAAGAAGCCTTCGCGCGGGTTCAGCAACTTCTGGCGAAACTCGCCAACGGAGTCTCTGAACCTGTTGACGATCTCCGATAAGCTCCTCCCGGTCGTTCTTCAGCGGATCCTGCGGAGGGCCGATTGGCTGGGCCCCATGTTCCAATTCAGCAACTTTGGATTCGGCCCGAGTGGAGCGGGCAGGCTCACTGCAGAATGGTCAAGACTCTTCGCGGACTTTGCGAACTTCGAACATCGCAGAAAATCGGCGAAAACCTAGTGCCGATCGCCGATCCACAGCCGAGATGCTACTGCAAGCTTCTCAACCTTCGTTGTTCGGGCGCGCTTGGTGAAGACATCGTAGCCGTTCTCCTCGATACGGTTGAGAATCCTCGAATAGAGTTCTCGGGCGAGGCGGACGGCAAGTCGGCCATTTCTTGGCAAGTCGCTCATCCCGCGATCAGCGACTTTGTAGAGGTGCCGGGCTCGCTCAACTTGGAACTTCATCATCTTAATGAACGCGGGAGAGACCTCGGACCGCAACAACATCCCTTCAGTCACGCCGAAGTGTTCGAGATCTTCTTGGGGAATGTAGACTCGGCGGCGCTTGAGATCCTCGCCGATGTCGCGCATAAAGTTCGTGAGCTGCATCGCCTCGCCCAGGGCGATCGCACCCTGAATCACGTCCTCTGTCATCGGTGCTTCCAGGACATTGCACATCATCACACCGACCGCTGAGGCACTTCCCCGCATGTAACCGCGAAGGTCCTCGTAGGTCGCGTACCGGTTCGTCTGGAGATCTTGCTCCATCGCATCGAGAAAGCAGAGAGGTTCATCGAGCGACATGTCTACTTCTCGCATCACGTCGCAGAAGGCTCTGATCACAGGGTGCGAGGGCTCTACACCATCTACGCCTCGGATCACCTGCGAGCGAAAATCTGCAAGCAGTGAGGCGCGCTGACTTAGGGTTAAGCCGTTGGGGTTGTCGACCCACTCGTCCGGAACACGGACAAAGCCGTACAGAGCGTGGACGCGCTGTCGAATATGGGGTTGGAAGCGCTGAGATGCGAAATAGTAGGTGGTCCCGAACTGCCGATGAATTCGCCGACACTTTTCGTAGTCAGCTCTAGTAGCAAACCGGCACGGAATCCCATCAGTGGGAATCAATGGCTCTGAAGATCGACGTTCGATTGGCATGTAATGCTTCGCTGCAAAATCCGCAAAGCCATTCTACGACGTTTTTCTTGTTTTGGGTCGAATCCGCCGCATATCCCATCGCTCGTTAACGTCAAAAGTCCCTTTGGCGAGCACCTGGAACAACTCCGGGTCGAGTCGCAACGTCGTCTCGAGGCGGTCCATTTCGCGCATCAGGGAGAGTCGAGTTCGATGCAACAAGTCGGGGCCAAGCTCGATTGGCTTCCCGAATTTCAAGTAGGCCTCCGGCCGTTCGTGGGTTGACATGTCGTAGCGAATCGCCACGGGTACGACTTGGCAATCTGGAACTTTTTTGACAATCAGTTCCAGAGCTCCCCCCATCGGCCACACCTGTGGGCCACGGTGAAGTTGCTGTTCGCCAAAGAGCATGAGACTGCGCTTCTCACTCTTCATAAGCCGTATCGTTTTGCGAATTGTCTGCACACGGCGGTTAGAGTCGTTGGCAGGAAAGGGCATCCCCCCGACTTTGCCGAAAAGAGGAAAGGCGTCGTACTCAGTGATCCAATCGAGGAACCGTAGGTTCAAAGCGGAGAGCGCGTGGTACATCAGGTATCCATCGTGCCAACCATGGTGGTTCGGAACGAACACGGTTGGGTGGCCGACGGACTCTGGTGGAATCCAATAGACCTGTCGGAATCGACCACGTACTGAACGACGGATCATGCCATCGACCATCTTGCCGAGGATGCCTTCGACTTGACCCATCTACGAATTCACAACCGGGGTCATGTCATTCCAGTTCGGCCCAACCTTCGCGTCACATTCGACCGGGACTGAGAGCGGGAGCGCACGTTCCATTGCTGCTCGGAGGCCAGGCAACACACCCTCGTCGCCATCCTTCATCTCGAAGACCAGTTCGTCGTGAACGTTGAGGAGCATCCTCGTCGGGTGACCGACGAGAGCTTTCTTCGCCTCGATCATCGCGAGTTTCATCATGTCCGCGGCAGCGCCTTGAATGGGAGCATTCATCGCCTGGCGTTCGGCAGCTTTTCGATCGTTGATCCGTGCGGCGTGGATCTCTGGGAAGTATCGTCTGCGACCCCGCAAAGTCGTCGTGAAGCCCTTGCTCCGAGCCTCCAAGATCACGTTGTTCGTGAACTCCTTCACGGTCGGGAATCGCTCATTGTAAAGGCGAATCAGCTCCTTGGCCTCCGAGATACTGAACCCGCCACCGAGTTGTTGGGCAAGTCCAAACTCGCTCACTCCGTAGAGCACCGCGTAGTTGAGCATCTTGGCAAACCTTCGTTGCTCCTTGCTCGCCGGCGCCGTTCCTAGCCCAAACATCTGCTGAGCGGTGACCGAGTGAACATCCTCTCCAGACTCAAATGCCTGCACCAGAGCAGGTTCTTGGCACAGGTGAGCCAGAACGCGAAGTTCGATCTGAGAGTAGTCGAGAGAAGCGAGTTCGTACCCTGGAGCCGCATGAAACGCCTTCCGGATTCCACGGCCGAGTTCAGTTCGGATCGGAATGTTCTGCAGATTCGGGTCGTTCGAAGAGAGCCGACCTGTCGCAGCGACCGCCTGGCTGTAGGTCGTGTGGATCCGCCCGTCCGCTTGGATCATATTTTGAAGCGAGTCGGCATACGTTGATTTCAGCTTAGTGAGTTCTCGCCAGCTGAGTATGTGCGGCACAATCTCGTTCTCCGCAGCGAGTGGTCCGAGGACCTCCACCCCCGTTGCCCAACCCGTCTTGTTCTTCGCGCCCCCTTTCATACCGAGCTTCTCGAAAAGAATTTCGCCGAGTTGCTTTGGAGAGCCAATCGTGAACTTTTGCCCGGCAAGTTGGAAGATGGTCTCCGCCTCTTGCTCAATCGTCACTTCAAGCGTCTTCGAAAACTCTCGAAGGCCCTCACGATCGGTTGCAATTCCAGTGCGCTCCATCGCGGCCAGAATCGGCACGATCGGAAGTTCGATCTCGTTTAGCACCTTGAGCTGGTCTTCCTTCTGGAGCCGGTCCGTGAGCACCTTTTCGAGCTGGTAGATCCCCGCCGCCATCCCCGCTGGGTCGGTCGGAGGAGCAACGTCGAGGTAGCCCGAAACGACATCGCGAAGCGGATAGTTCGTGCGATCTGACCGGAGCACGTATGCGGCTAGCAAGGTGTCGTAGCCGGGAGCTGCGTCGACGGGAGCAAGCTTGTACATCGGCTTCAGGTCGTGGCCAATGACCTGCGACGTCTTTTCGCCAAAGAGCCGCACAGCGTCCTCTTCCGAAACCGTCCAGACCTTGTTTCCGACCGCAACATAGCCGGTCCGAGTCGAATCGAACAGGTTGTCCTTTGGTCCGGTTTCATACATAAACAATGCGAAGGGCTGATCACCAACCTCGTTGAGGACGGAATCGAAGCTACCCACCTCGGTCGAGTATTGAAGCGTGTCTTGCACAACTTCAACTTGGGGTGCATCTCGATCTGCACCGACCAAATATGGCGCAAAGACCGCAGGAGCACGCTTAACCAGCTGCCGAAACTCGAAATTCTCGAGCATCTTGCCCAAGGATTCGACTTGGTCTGGGGTGAGCCGAAAGGGAGCGAAGTCGTATTCGAGAGGAACATCTCGCACGATTGTTGCGAGCCACTTCGACTGCACCATTTGCTCTTCGTTGCCTTCGATCTTCTTTCGATACTTGGGCTCGACCTCTTCTATCCGAGCTAGCATGACCTCGATCGTTCCAAACTTCTGGATGAGATCTGCGGCACCCTTGTCGCCGATGCCAGGGACACCAGGGATGTTGTCGCTTGTATCGCCCTTCAGCGCCTTGAAGTCGGGGACGAAAACAGGTCCAAATCCATATCGCTCTTCAACCGCAGCGATGTCGTAAGTGACAGTGTCAGTTACGCCGACCTTTGGCGCCATGACCTCAACGCACTCGTCAACCAGCTGCAGCGCATCAAGGTCGCCGGTGACGATCGTCGTCTTGTACCCTTGCTCTTCGGCCTGTTTGCTAATCGTGCCAACAACATCATCTGCCTCGAAGCCGATGAT
>JBBRHU010000031.1:0-16167 GCA_038222255.1 Fimbriimonadales bacterium
CGCGATTTGATCGTAGCCAGTCAGTTCTGCAGTTAGTTCTGCCTTGCTCTCCGCTCGCGTCACTCGGGGGGTCACGGCAAGTCGAGTCGCAGTCGAAAGATCAAAGCGGTCTCTCGTGTTGAACACCGCGACATAGTTGACGTTTGCTTTCACGTCCTTCGACCTCCACGTGACGAGGCCAGCTGACTCCGAAACCCAATGAGGCATTCTTCCAAACTGATTCATTCGGATGAGCTCTGGCGTCTTGAGAAGCTTCAACGTCTCGGGGTCAAGCTTCCTAAGGTCTGCTCCAATAATGAGCGGCGAGCGCGCCATTGACCAGAGGCCTAGCAGTGTGCGCTGTTCTTGTTTCGTGAAATTTGTCTTGCGTGTACCGTTTGCGAGCGTGCCCAGCGGCAGCATGTCTGCATCGGGCCATGCCCCCGGAGTCTGATATTGGCTCCAATTCTTCAGTCGAGTGAACTGCTCTAGCAACGCCGGCCAAGAATCCCAGAAATCGTCGCTGATGCGCCACATGTTTGCGTTTCGCGCGGCGTGGTCGTGTTCAGCTATAGGAGTTTCCCCTGGCGACATCGAGAGGATCATCTTCCGACCGGAACGATCTATCGCCTTGCGAATCGCTTCGATCTCCGCCCGATGTGCTCCGTACGGTCGGCTCAGGTCATCGACTTTTACGAAGTCAACACCCCAAGCCGCTATCTGAGCGAAGACGGAATCATAATATTCTTGGGCTCCAGGCTTAGACATATCGACGCCATACATGTCTGAGTTCCAGCTGCAGATGCTCTTCAGGTCTGCAACGTCTTTGGCTCGGAATGTTGTGCCAAAGATCGGAAGGTTCGCTTCCACTGCTTGTCTTGGAATCCCTCGCATCAGGTGGATGCCAAATTTAAGACCCTTCTCATGGGTCCAAGTCGCGAGCGGTCCGAACCCCTTTTCACCCGAGCTGGAAGGAAATCTGTTTACTGCTGGGAGCAGCCGACCATGACCATCCATCGTGAGCTTCGCACCACGTCGATAATCAAACCCCCGCGCACTAGGCTCGTACCACTGGATGTCGACCGTGGCGATGCTATAACCCGAAGGGAGGAGTTCGCGAGCGAGGACCTCAGCATTTTCTTTGTATTGGGCTTCCGTGATGGACGTGCCAAAGCAGTCCCAGCTATTCCAACCTAAGGGCGGAGTAGGTGCCTCTTGGCGAATGTCAGGAGCACTCTGGCGAAGCTCAAAGGAGAGGCATAGGACGAGGGCGGCAAGCATGAAGTTCAGTTAAGATTATCCCACCCGCACCGCTGAACTCGGCGGGGTTGTGAGGCTAGGGTCTAGCCCCACACTAAAACTTACTTTTTGGCGGCTGGAGAAGGCCCACCGCGCGGAACAGCTTCCTTAGGCGGATATTTGCTTGGGTTCCGGAAATTGTATTCCTCTTCTTTCGTAGCGCTAGATTGCGATTGCCCGCAACCGACGCATGCCCAACCGAGGACGGCGATCAAAATGACAAGCGAAACTCTCATGGCAGTGATGTGCCAGGGTGGTCGTTCAAACGAACGACCACCCCAACATTGCTAGCCCGGTCCGCTCTTAGCGCCTTGGGGGGGGCCTTTCGGTCCCGCTTCAGGCGGCGGAGTCTTGGAGGGCTCCTTGAAGCTCTTTTCCTCCGCTGCGGTTGCTGAACTTCCACCGGAGCAACCTCCGATTACGAAGCCCGCAACGAGCATGCCGAACAGCAGTGCGATTCTCATTGTCGGTATACGTTCCACATGTTGTCTGCAGGTCGAGTGGTACCGTTCGGGTTTGTGGTCCGAGGGTCAATCGCCTTTGCGTGGGTGTCGCCCATGGTGAACACAGCAATGGTGCCGTTGTACGCCGGGGTTACGCCGCCCATTCGGTTGTCGTTGTTGCAGAGGCTGTTGCTGTTACCGAGCAACGGCGTTCCGTTTCGCGAACCGTCAGGAATGTCGCCGCAGGTTCCGGTTCCAAGGTTCCACCAGTTCACACCGGTGAGGAAGGAGCCCGTTCCATAGACTGTGAAGGATCCGAATCGCTCTGAAAGCATGATTGACTCTGCAGGTCGACCAACGGCAGAACCATTGGTGACGCCACGAGCCATCCAGCCGTTTCCGCAACGGGTGTTCTGTGCTGCTTGGTTCATACCCATGTAGCCGTAGAGTCCCCAGTTGTTGAGTTCGTTGGTCCAGTTCTGGTAACCGTTAGCAACGAAGCTGATCGGCACGATGCCCGATCCGAGGTACCAGCTCTCAAAGCCACTCGTCTTCAACGAGTCGCTAGGATCGCGGAGAATTGCGACGCTCTTAATGTAGGGCTTCGTATCTTCGATCCAGTTGCCATCAAGAGGACCCCACCAGCAGTTGCCTGATCCCTGAGGATAGACATCATCTGAGTCGCCGATGTACATGGTGACGCCGGTGCCAATCTGCTTGATATTGCTGAGTGCACTGGTCTTCTTTGCTGCAGCCTTAGCTTGGGCAAATACCGGGAATAGAATAGCTGCGAGGATTGCGATAATCGCAATGACCACCAACAGCTCGATTAGTGTGAAGGCTCGTTTTATGTTCATGATTCTCTCTCCGATGAGATGAGTCCCCTTTCTTCACTCATTGAAGAACCGGAGGGGATTACGTAGAAAAATCTTGGCTTGGGATATTTGCGCTCTATTTGTTCATAAAGCTTTGCGGTGCGAGTTGGTTCCACCCATTCCGATCTAGGCGCACTTCCGAGCCCACGATCGACAAATGAGGTCGCCGCATACACCGTCTCGATTGGCTTAGAAGGGAGTTGCCATCTCTCTTCCAGCACTCGCACCGCTTCACGGCACATGTGATCCCAATCGAGCCGAACGCCTGTGTTCATGTACTCGCCTACGACCACTTCATGGTCGTCTCCAACCGTAGTAAAGGCAACATCATCAGGTACACGGAGGCCGAGTTGGAGGGTAGCTTGCACAGCGACTGAAAGGAACTGATCTTGGAGCACAAAGACTCCGTCTGGGCGATCAACTTCGCAGAGACGCCGAGAAAGTTGGTCGACACGCGGGGAGCGCTGGTTGCTTGTAAAGCAGAAGGCAAAGTTTCGCGAGTCCACTTGCAATCCAAAGTCTTTGTGCGCTCGCATGTAACCGCAGAACCGCTCGGTAGTCGTATCCAACATGTCTAGCATGCCGGTCACGGCGATGTTACGTCTACCCTGACGGAGCAAAGAGCATGTGGCATCGCGGGCCGCCTCGAAGTAGTTAAAAGTGACAACGTCTGTTGGGACGCCGCGCATCGAATGGTCCAGTGCGATGACGGGCATAGCGGCTGTGACGGCCAATCCAAGTTCTGCGTCAGGAAAGCCATCGTGGGGCCACACAAGCAGGCCGTCTAGGTTCTGGCTGAGCGCAAACTCAAAGGCTTCATCGAGACTAAGGTCGGCTCGCCCGACGTGAACGAGGAGATGTCCCCGACTGCGGAATTCATTGCTCAGGCGAATAAAGAGGTTGTGGCAAACATAAGTATTGCCATCAATGTAGCCGATTCGTTTCGGCGAGACCTGTTTACTCTCTACTGCAACCAATGGGTTTTTTGCGACCACGCCACGATTAGGCACTGCCGCTCCCCAACCCTGTTCAATCAAGTGAATCAGTGCTCGACGGACCGTCGTTCGACTGGTCTCGTAGTCTTCCTGTAGTTCTCGCTCCGTTGGCAAGAACGCACCAGAAGAAAACTCCCCGGAATTTACCCGACGAATAAGATCAGTCGCAATTGACTGGTAACCGACTTTGGTCTGAGAGCCGACATTGGCCATCTATATCAGTATACAAAAGGAAAACAATCACAACAAGGTGATTTACAATGATTTATTCGATTGTATACCTATTTTAGGGACAGTCGGCAAATACCACGTTAAATCACTTGCCCCTAGGTGCACGATTTTGCCCCTTAATCGTCGCATTTCCTAGGTCATGTGGCAGGATCGTTAACGATGTGGCTCCCGTTTCGCCTGCAGCCGAGATTGAGATCGTGTATCTGCCTGCTGGGGCAAAGACGAGCGAGGGCTCCTCGCCACGGTTTGGAAGAGACAAATCTGGCTTCATCTTGAAGTCCCAATGAACCTTGTTGATTCCTGCTTTTCCTCCACCTGTGAGCGAAGCGATAACCTCTCCCTTAGCATTCTTGATCTCAATTGAAGCGGCATCGGTTGCGTCTCTCAGCCAATACTGGATCGCAACACCCTGGGGTTTGTTTGGTGCTCCAAAGTATTTGTCGCCCCAAAGCCCGTCGATAAATCCCATCAACTCTGGCCTCGCATCTCTAGGCTTGAAAGCCGCGAGCTTCTTTTGAATCAGCGCGTGAGTGAGCTGGCTCACGGCCGCCATGTCATCGAGCACCCAGACACTGCGGCCATGAGTAGCTACGACGAGATCCATCTCCCGTGTTTGCTGGGCGATGTCATGAACACCAACGGTCGGTAGCGATCCGGTGTTGAATTTGACCCAGCTTTTGCCCGTATCGATCGAGAGGTAGATTCCATTTTCGGTGCCGCAGTACAACACGCCGGCCGACTTCAGGTCTTCTCGGATCGAGCGCACTGAAGCTTCCTTTGGCAAGTTGGCGCTGATGTTGTGCCACGACTTGCCCAGGTCGCGAGTCATCAGGACGAGCGGGTCGTAATGATCTGACCTGTGCCCATCAATGGCAGCGAACGCGGTTTTCGCATCGTGCGGGGAAGCATCGATCATTGCGACATACCAGCCATCCACTTCCCTCGGAGTGACGTTTGCCCAGGCGCCACCATCATTTTCGGTGACATGGATCAAACCGTCGTCAGTGCCAGCCCAAAGTGTTCCTTTCTTCTTTTTCGACTCTGCGAGTGCCACCACGGTGCAGTGGGCTTCGGCAGACGATCCCGTGGTCTGTGCTTTTAAGGGGTTGTTAGTGGTCAGATCTGGGCTGATCTCTTTCCACTTGTCTCCCCGCGCTGTCAACTTGAACACTTTGTTCCCACCCAGATAGATCACCGTCTGATCGTGGGGAGAAACAAAGAATGGCGAGTTCCAGTTGAAACGAAAAGCTGGTTGTCCTTCCTTTGGCGTCGGCGCGAGGCCCTTCGAGAACCGGGTGTCCGCGTGGATCCTAACAAGCGAACCACCTTGTGACTCCGAATAGAAGATGTTCGGATTGGTAAGGTCGAATCCAACGTGAAAGCCATCGCCTCCGCCAATCACTGACCAATCTTGGTTCGTGATCGCCGTGCCCCGTTCGTCTTGCTCAAACGAATAGCCCTTCCCGAGCCACGAACCGTTATCTTGAAGTCCGCCCGCAATTCGGTAAGGCTTTGAATCATCGACGGCGAGATTGTAGAACTGGCCAACCGCAAGTTGGTTCACAAAATCCCAGGTCGCACCACGATCGAAGCTCTGGTATAGACCACCGTCCGAGCCGACGAGCAGCCGATCTGGATCCTTCGGGTCGATCATCATCGCGTGCCAGTCCACGTGGAGCTTCGGAGTGAAGCCTTCCTTAAATGTATGGCCAGCATCGTCGCTCGTCCAAATATTCCATCCCAGCTGGTAGATCCGTTGATCGTTCTTTGGGTCAATCTTAATCTTGCTGAAGTAGAACGGCCGTGGATTTTGGGCGTTCACTCTAACCCAGTTCTCGCCCCCGTCTTCCGATCTAAAAACGCCTCCTGCACGGCTGCGGTTTTCATCGATGTTCTGACTGCCACCTTCGTCGCTTTCCACGACCGCCATGAGCACATTCGGTTTCGATTGGCTGACGTCTATACCTATGCGGCCGGTCTGCTTCGGCAGCCCCCTCGTGAGCTTTTTCCACGATTTTCCACCGTCCAGACTCTTGTAAATTCCGCCCTCAGAGCCACCGCTCTGGTAGCTATAGGCAGTGCGGCGGCGTGAGTACATCGCGGCGTACACAGTCTGCGCATTTGTCGGATCAAGTTGCACCCAGCAGGCTCCGGTGTTCTCGTCAATCTGCAGTGAGTTCGCCCATGTCTTGCCGCCATCGGTCGTCTTGTAGATGCCACGGGTTTTGTTTGGACCCCATAGATGACCGAGTGCCGCAACATAGCAGACGTCTGGGTTCTTGGGATCAACTGCCAATCTCGGGATCTCTCGACTATCGGCAAGGCCAAGGTGTTTCCAGGTCGAGCCACCGTCGATTGAACGGTACACCCCGTTGCCCCAACTCGAACTATTTCGTCCATTCCCCTCGCCCGTCCCGACCCAAACAATCTTCGATTTGCCTGCCTCGAGCTTGTTCGTGACCGTTTTGTCGTCGGCCCAACCCGCCCAGGATTCGGGAGCATCTGCCACAACCACCGCACCAATCGCCGAGGTCGCCTCAGAATCGAAAACCGGCTTAAACGTCGTGCCGTTGTTTGTGGTCTTCCAGAGTCCGCTACACCCGAATGCAACGAAGAACGTCTTTGAATCGCTTGGAGCGATGTTGATATCTGCCACTCGGCCACCCATATTCGCCGGACCAACGCTGCGCCAGGCAAGTGAGGCAAGATCGCTCGGCTTAAGCTCTCGAGTTCCTTGAATTCCAGCAGTTGAGATAAACAGCGGCAAGAGTGCAAACATTGGGATTGATCGTACCTAGAGGAAAGAAGCATCATGAGCAGCCGACACGGGCCCACTACACGCTCTAGGCTGATCCATTCATAACAATGCGACAACAAATTCGTTAGAATGGGGCATGTCCAGAGTTGATGCGAGGAAGGCGACCATGTGCGGAGAAGTTTCCCTCGACCAAATTGCCGCTTTTCAACAAGCGTTTGAATCCGATCCCCGGAATCGACAGGCGATGAACGCGGTTTGCACCACTACCGTGACGAAGGTCGCGCAGAGCCGACGCAAGATAGGGAAGACGAACACAACCTATAGTGTTCACCTTCCTGAAAACAAAATCACTTCACAAAACGGAAGTGGGCGTTGCTGGTTGTTCGCCGCACTCAATACGCTCCGAGTCGTCGCGATCAAGGGAATGAATATTGGCGACGATTTTGAACTTTCTCAGAGCCACATGATGTTCTGGGACAAGTTTGAGAAGGCAAACTACTTCCTTGAGGCCGTGCTCGCGACCCTAGAAGAACCAACGGATGGCCGTCTGATCGCCCATCTGTTTGCTTCTCCGATTCAAGATGGTGGCCAGTGGCACATGTTCATCAACCTCGTGAAGAAGCATGGCATCGTCCCCAAGACGATCATGCCAGAGACCGAGAGCAGCAGTAACTCCGGCCAGATGAATTGGCAGATCACGCTTCGCTTAAAGGAATTTGGATGCCGTTTGCGCGAGGCGGCTACCTCTGGGAAGTCGGTCGAGGAACTTCGAGCGATGAAGCCAGCGATGCTTGAGACGGTGTATAAGATGCTCAGCATCCACCTCGGCGAGCCTCCCACAGAATTCGAATGGCAATGGCGAGACAAGGATAAAGCCTTCCACAGAGACGGCAAACTGACCCCGCTTGAGTTCTATCGGAAGCACATCGACGTGGACCTCTCAGATATGGTCTGCCTCATTCATTGCCCACAATCCGCGAAGCAGTTCAACGAGGTCTACACCATCAAGTACCTCGGCAACGTAGTCGGAGGAGAAGAGATTTCCTATCTCAACGTTCATCTCGACGTGATGAAGCAGGCGGCGATTAAGCAAATGCAAAACGGCGAGCCGGTATGGTTCGGTTGCGATGTCGGCAAGTATCTCGACCGAGACACCGGGTTCATGGATATGGAACTCTTCGACTACGACTTGGTCTACGGGTCTCATTCCACACTTAACAAGGCCGATCGACTGGACTACGGCGAATCACTGATGACCCACGCGATGGTCTTCACCGGCGTCGATCTCGACGACGACGGCAAGCCACGCAAATGGCGCGTCGAAAACTCTTGGGGTGAGAAAGGTGGCGAAAAAGGCTTCTTCGGAATGACCGACGCTTGGTTCGACGAGTTCAACTACGAGGTCGTCGTCCACCGCAAGTACCTGCCAGCGGACACGGTTGGCCTCCTAGAGCGAAAAGCGATCGGGCTAGAGCCATGGGATCCAATGGGTTCGTTGGCCTAGTCGGCGAGACGGTGAAACAAAAATGGCCGGATTCCCCAAAGGGAACCCGGCCATTTTTGTCAACAACCTTAGACTAGTCTGCCTGGATGGACCAGTCAGCAGCCTTGGTTGAGCCCCACTTGCGGTACTTTGCGTGGTTGTCGCCGTAGAGGGCGGTGAAGCCGCCCGAGTGTCGGTAAGCAACCTTGGAAGCGGTCTGATCCGGGAAGTGGTCCGTTCGGATTTCTTGCTGAATTCCTCGGATGGAGTTGCCCTGGACGCACGGGTCTGCGGTGCCGGTTGCGCCGGTCATCGCTTCAACGATGTGGATCGTGCCAGCTGAGTCTTCGATCTGCGAACCGTTGACCGAGAGGGTCGTTCCCGTCGTAACGAATCCGCTCTTGTCTCCGCCCGTGAACCCTGGGGTGACCCAAGCGTTGGTCGGAATCAAGTTTCGACCGTAGGAGAGGTTGTTCACCGAGAAGGGCTGGAGGTTGGTGCCATCGCCTGCAGTCAAGATTCCGAACGAAATATCGGTTCGAGTCTTTGCGCAGTAGGTGCGAGTCGTACCACCGAAGACTCTGGTGGAGTCTGCTGGAAATGAGCCTGCGGAAGCGGATGGGCAAACGAAAACCTGCTCGCTCTTGATGTAAGGGAAAATCAAAGTCGGCCAGGAGACGATTGCTGTACCCGTTCCAACCTGGGATGGAGGATTGGTGTCTTCGAAGTCGGTCTCATACATCATGAGCCCGATGCCGATCTGCTTCATGTTGCTAAGGCAGCTCGTCTTCTTTGCAGCTTCCTTTGCTTGGGCAAAGACTGGGAATAGGATCGCTGCAAGAATCGCGATAATCGCGATGACAACGAGAAGTTCGATAAGGGTGAAGGCGTTCTTTGAAGATGGGCGCAAGATAATCTCCGTGTCGTGATCCCTCCTCCGCAGGCAGAGTTGTTCACACAGTAAGCCTCAAGTATACATCTTAACATTGGCCAAATCCCGAAGGCCTGTCACGCATGGGAGACACTTTTCTGACCAACTTGAAGGTGCATTGTCAAACGAACCCAAGAGAGGGAATGGTGATTTCCCCCTCCT
Source organism: Fimbriimonadales bacterium (assembly GCA_038222255.1). Classification (GTDB taxonomy): domain Bacteria; phylum Armatimonadota; class Fimbriimonadia; order Fimbriimonadales; family Fimbriimonadaceae; genus Fimbriimonas. Next base: position 9,157 of record JBBRHU010000031.1, read on the forward strand.
GGGACGCGCTGATGTTAGCGCTTTCCGCCTAGTCCAGGCTCAGCCATGCCTCGCGCTACCTCGGGAGAAATTCCACGCTGCTGCTGAGACTGCGCTTCAGAAACCGGTGCAACAGAGGGTGCGTCCAGAAATGCCTTGTCGTCGCGATCTTTATTTGCACAACCGAGGCTTGCGGCCAAGGCTCCGAAGAGCAGTGCGATCCTTAGTTGCCTGACCAAGAAGCTCCCCAGAACTTGACGATGTCCTTGTCGATCAGTTTTTGGCAATACTGAGCCGTCGTCGAAGCCTCAGTGAGAGAACCGTTTGTGCTCGAATATCCGACAAACTTCTCACGACCATACTTGCCTGCGTGTCCGTCCGCGTAGGCGCCACTAAAGCGACCTTCCCAACGTCGTCGGGCATCCCAGCTCAGCGCGTACCAGCTGAATCCGTTGATGTACTGGTCAATATAGGGCCAGGCAGACTCGTATCCTCGGAAGTACATCCAGGAGAACGGTAGCGTTCCGTAGGCGGTCGGCTGGATCATGATTCGGTCTGCGACGCTGTCAATTGCGGTGAGCGACTTGACTGCCACGTAACGACTTGGAGCCGCGCATGTCCCTGACCCGCTGTAGGCAAAGCCGTCAGAGTTCAAGCTGAGATTGGTGACCCACTGCCAGCTGTAGTAGTAGGATCCGCCGCCCGTTGGGCAAGTGTCGTAATACTTGTCGCAGAAGTAGCGGTTCCCTGCCAAAGTTGCATCTTCGGTCGGGATGCCGGTCGTCGGATCAAAGAAGATTTGCCGATTCTTAACGTAGGGGAATACCCTTCCGACCCAAGTGTCGCTGTTGTGATATTGGTTCGCGTCGGTCGCCGTGCCGTTTCCGTAGTAAGGAACCGCCATATCATCTACATCCCCCGCGTACATGATCACACCGAGTGCGGTCTGTTTCATGTTCGAGAGAGAAGAGGTTTTCTTTGCCGCCGACTTCGCCTGGGCGAATACCGGGAACAAAATCGCGGCGAGAATCGCAATGATTGCGATGACGACGAGGAGTTCGATTAATGTGAAGGCCTGCTTTTTCATGAGTGCTTCCCAGCAAGAGACTGGCAAAGCCGTGTTAAGTCGGAGTTACTAACACTCTAATCACGAAGGTTCCAAAACACCTCCCGCTCGCCAAGGATGAACAAGTTATGAAGTTCGGTAGCCTTTGAACAAAGTGAAAGTTCTCCTAGTCGAAGATGAGCTTGCCATTGCCGCGATCGTTAAGCGGGGTCTCGAAGAGGAGGGATACCGGGTCGACATCTGCCGAGATGGCAACGAGGCACTCTCTCAAGCGACCTCAAATCAGCACGCTTGCATCATCCTCGACCTCATGCTTCCTGGGCTGGATGGCTGGAAGGTTTGCGAGACATTGCGTGCCAGAAAGGTGACCACACCCATCTTAATGCTCACCGCACGCGGGGAGATCGAAGATCGAGTGAAAGGGTTGAGGCTCGGCGCCGATGACTACCTGCCAAAGCCCTTTGCCTTCCCGGAACTCTCGGCGAGGGTTCAAGCTCTCATCCGTCGAGACACGCACAATCGAGGCTCAATCATCGAGATAGGGCGTCTCAGAATAGACGATGCAAATCAAACCGTTGAGAACAATGGCAAGATCGTGACCCTCACACCGCAAGAATATTCGATGTTGCTCGCGATGGCGAGAAACGAGGGCAAGCCTGTCTCACGAGACTACATTACAGAGGTTGTCTGGGGTGCGGAGGAGACGTATTCCAACAGCGTAGACGCACATATCTGCCAGCTCAGAAAGAAGATTGATACTGGTTTTTCCGCAAAACTGATCCATACCGTTCACCGCGTAGGCTACCAACTTCGTTCGATCGAGGAAGTCTAGCCCATGCGATCATTGCGGACCAGACTGGCGTTTCTGAACATGACAATCATCGGCCTCGTGCTCATTGGCTTTGGGATGATCATCTCTCTGTTCGCACGAGCGGCGCTGATCGCGTCTGTTGACCGGGATCTGAAACGGCAGTCAGATGCGATTCCTTCTTTTAGCGCGATGATGCCAAATGGAGGACACATGACTATGGGCGAACATGCACTTCCACACGCTGTCGATTCCAAGGTTGTTGCGGAGATGCTAAAAAGGCTCCCCGTCGCCTCGACCGACTCCCATCGTCCAATCCAAGTTGAAGTCTTTGATCCAAAGGCCAGACCCACAGGACCTGGGCTCTCCCTGCCGGTCGAGGAAGTTCACCGTGCATTGGCGGGCGAGACTCGGCTCATCACAGTCATGCGAGACGGCGCCCCGTACCGAGTAATGCTTAAGAAGCTGTCTGGCGACGGTACTACCGCGGCAATAGCCCAAATCGGATATCCCCTCGGAGAAATTGAACACCTCACGAAAGGCTTGCATGGAGTTCTCCTCATACTCATTCCTGCAGCGGTGGCGACTGCTGGGCTAAGCGGTTGGTTCCTTAGCCGAAGTGCGCTAAGGCCCATCGGCAAAATTGCGAAAGCTGCGTCCGAGGTCGAGGCCACGGACCTCTCAGCGAGGTTTCCTGTCGAAGGCAGCGACGAGTTTGCACAACTAAGTGAAACCTTCAATGCAATGTTCGCCCGTCTCGGATCGTCGTTCGACCAGTTGGAAAAATCTGTGGAACAGCAAAGGCGATTTGTGGCCGACGCGTCCCATGAGCTTCGATCTCCGCTGACCGTTGTCCAAGCGACCTCTTCGTGGGGACTGACCCGGCAGCGTCCGCAGCACGAGTATCACGAGGCCCTGACAACGATCGACGAAGCTGCGAGACGCATGGAAAGGCTGATTGGTGATCTGCTTACGCTTGCAAAAGCCGACGCGGGCAAACTCTCCCTGAACCTAGGCGATCACTCGATCTTAGGAATTGTCGAAGGCGCTACTCACGCGCTCGTTGACGAGGAACAGCCGACGATTCTAATTTCCGAGATTGAGGCTAACGTCTCCTGGCACTGCGACGAAGAAGCGCTCGTTCGAGTCATCGGGAACCTGCTCCAAAACGCCGTGCGGCACACCCCACCTTCGGGAGCGGTGCAAGTAACTATTCGACGACACACTTTGGCAATAAACGACTCTGGAGCGGGAATTGCACCGGAGCATCTTCCCCACCTCGGGACGCGGTTCTATCGTGTTGACGAATCACGAACGCGAGGCTCAGGCGGAACTGGACTCGGACTTTCGATTTGTCGCGAAATAGTGACCGCGCACGGTTGGGATCTGCACTTCGAAAGTGAACTCGGGAGGGGGACAACGGTGACGATTGTCCGCCCAATACAAAGCCCGGAAACTTCATAACTCCTTCATCGCCGGGGCTCTCCAGCTTCCGTATTCTTCAGGGTAACTGCGATTACGCCTTTGCCCAGTGAAACTGATGATACGCACGCTCAAGTACACACTCCTTGCTACAGGTCTCCTGTTGGCCATTTCGCACCATGTAAACGCCCAGACCCAAACCCGCATTGTCGCGACCAATCATATCGCGACGAAGTGGAGCCTCGTCCGGCGGCCCGACGTTCAAAAAGACCTGCACATGAGCGCGGAGAAGGCCAAACAGGTCCTCGAGCTGGTTGAAGTTGCCCTGTCCGAAATGAAGTATTACCACCCGGAGGGCGGCATCACCGCTGGAGAAGACATCCACGCGGGTGTCATGCGACACATGGCCGACGTCGACCGGAGATACGCGAAGCAGTTTCTCGCCCTCGTCACCCCGCAAGTGGATAGAAGGCTGGACGAACTCGAAATCCAACTCGGACCCATTTCGGTCCTCGGCCGACAAGATGTCGTGAAGAAACTCGGCTTGACAACGGCACAGCAGGCCGAGATTGAAAAGCTTACGGATGGGTTCCACAAGCACCTTCTGGAAATTCGTGGTTCAGAGCCCGAATCGCAGCGAGGTGGCCCCGTTAAGCTCGGAAGCGAACACGAGAAACAGCTCTCCGCGATCAACAAGAAGATCCGCGAAGAATTCTTGTCAAAGCTCCGGCCAGAACAATTGAAAACCTGGCACGAACTGATTGGCGCTCCAGTTGGTTCAGGCAGCCACAGTAAGTAGCGGGGCGTGAGAGAGTGGTCTGCCGGGTTCTGAACTAACCCGGCAAGCCTGCGCCGATTTTCGATGTTGCGAGTTTTTCAGCATGTTTGAAGTTGTTCGGGGGTGAACGAAGTAACCAAGTAAACTCTTTTTTCCCGCATGCCCTTGTTATCTGCCAAACCGAGCACGGAGGCGGTCGATGCACTCATCGCCCACCTTCGTTTACACCCCGAAGACGTTTCTGAGGCCCCCGAGGTCTTAGCGACGAGGTTTGCGATACACGTCGAGTTCATCAAGGCGGTTCGAGCGCAACTCCGACCGCACTCCGCTCATGCATCTGTCTTCCAAGTTCAGATGTGGATCGATGCCATCAAAGACTGGCTCCGACTCGCCCTTGAGCGATTTGATAAGTGGACTGAGCGGACCAAAACGTTCATCACTCTCACGTTCTTTTCGTCTGCGCTCCTTATTGCCATCGTCGCTGGATTGACGAACCTCTTCCCTGCGCGATTTGAGCAGGTGGGCGATGCGATCCGCACGATTTTCTCGTTCACTCTGATCGCCATCGCGTTCCTTTTGCAAGGACTCTGTTACTTCCGCAAGGCCATGACGCGCTTTGCATTCTATGGCGGCTTTAACCTTTGGATCATCTTGACGGTGATGTTGATCGGGGCGAACTTGCTCGAAAGACAATCGCTCTATCTGATCCTACTCGTTCCTTTTGTTGCCGCCGTCCCCGCCGTTTCATACGCCGCGCTTGGCTCGGGGGCCTCCATATTGGGTGGCTACGCTCAGCTCAAGGTAAGCGAGTTCCGAGAAGAGCGCATGAGCCGGCAAGAACTCCTAGAGCGCTTTTTTGAGCTTCAGGAGCGCCTCAGTCAAGGGACGTATGACGAGGTGGAAGGACCAGCCTGGTCAGAATGGCCAGTGATCCGGCACTATCGCAAGCATCCGATCGTCGTCTCAGTGTGCGTGGGCCTTCTATGGAGTTTGACTCGGGCGGGTATGGATGCGGTCTTGCGCACTCCTTTTGATGCCGGACAACTCGCTCGTGCCCCTTCGACGTCCGGCTCTTCGGCCAGTTCGTTTATTCAATCGGTCCTACTCGTCGCCGAGTTCTTCATTGTCATTGGCATGGGGTTCCTATCGGGAAAGGTCCGACGGGGATTGGTTTACGCAACCATATACATCGCGGCAGTTCTCTCGGTGCGATTTGCGTTTGGGCTACTTCCGGTGCAGTTCTGGGATAAGGTCGGCGACGTCGCCTGGGCCGTTGCTCGATGCTGGCTACTCGTTATGTTTGGCGCGCTCGGTTCGAAGGTTCAAACCCAAGCGAACTACATCAAACAGCTTCAGCTAAATAACCAGGCCGCCCTCGTCGCAGAGATGCTGCGCATCCAGTGGCGGCTCGCCGACGGAGGCCAGCACGTTTGCGTGATGAGCGTGGACGTTGCACGAAGCAGCCAAATGAAAGCTGGGGTCGACCCTCTAGCAGTTGAATACAGCTTTCGCGAGTTTCAAGACTGGATCGAGCTCACAGGAAATGCGTTCGAAGGGAACGTCCTCAACACGATGGGGGACGGTGCCATCCTCTCCTTTCCGACTGCTTACCTTGCCCTCACTGCGGCGCGACGGATGCAGACAGAACTCCCGATGTTTAATCGCGAAACAAACCGACTCGAGTCTCCGTTCAGAGTCCGCATTGGTCTTCACAGCGGTTATGTCGCTGGGGAACTTGACGAGGTCCAATTTGCGGCAGTCATTGACATCGCCGCGCACACTCAAGGCGTTGCCCCTGTCGGCGGGATCTCCATGACAGAAGAAGTTGCCACTCAGTTTGACGAAAATGAGGTCGTGCCGCTCGCGAAAGAAGTTGATGGGCATCGCATATTCCTCGCCATCAACCCAACGGAGGACTGATGGATGTTCGCGTCACCGACCTGGGCAAACTGACTTATGCCGACGCGTTTGAGATTCAACGGGAAACGCTCGAAGCCGTACTTGAAGGCACGCAACCAAGCACCCTCCTCTTCGTCGAACACCCGCCGGTTCTCACACTAGGTGCAAGTTTTCACGAAGAGAATCTCCTCTTTCCAATCTCGGAGTACGAGCGTAGAGGAATTCAGGTGCACCGCACAGACCGTGGTGGAGATGTCACTTTCCACGGCCCTGGACAACTTGTGATCTATCCTATTTTCAACATTGAGCCTCTCGGAAAAGACCTTCATCGGTGGATTAGGCAATTGGAGGAAGTGATCCTTCTGACGATTCAGGAGTTCTGATTAGAAGGCCGACGGTTCGCCCCTCACACTGGGGTCTGGGTGAAAGATCGAAAGATTGCCGCGCTCGGAATAAAGGTGCGAAGGTGGGTTTCGATGCACGGGGTCGCGCTGAACTGCAACAACGACCTCGGCTCATTCGATCTGATCGTCCCTTGCGGAATCAAGGGATATGGAGTGACTTCACTCACGCGAGAGGCGGGTCGAGAGGTCACGATTGACGATGCCAAGGGTGTCGTCGTTGAGAAGTTTAGAGAGGTATTGGGGGTGAGCCTTGTCGCTTGAATGGTCGGAAGGAGTGGCCGGTGCTGACGAGGCTGGCCGAGGGCCACTGGCTGGTCCGGTCGTGTGTGCGGCGGTGGTGTTGCCTGCCAATTTTGACCGCCGTGGCCTGAACGATTCGAAGCAGCTTTCTCACTCACAGAAGGACGAACTGTTCGTTCGAATCCTCGCCGAAGCTTGCTACGCCATCGAAATCGTGGGGCATGACGAAGTCGATAAGCTGAATATTCTGTGGGCGAGTATGGAGGGCATGAAGCGCGCCTTAAACCGACTGTCGCCCTCTCCACTTCTTGCGATAATCGACGGAAACCGCGTTCCCGACGGGCTCGCGATGGCCGGGGAAGCTTGGGTGAAAGGGGATGCCCGACACGCTTGCGTCGCTGCGGCATCGATCCTA
>JBBRHU010000032.1:0-16083 GCA_038222255.1 Fimbriimonadales bacterium
CGGAGATTCGATCTGCAGTCGAGGCGATCGTGCGTCGCCCGAATATTTGCGGTGCCGTCACGTTCCACACGTACAGCGGAGTTCACCTCCGACCGCCAAGCCGAATGGCTGATGACGAACTTCCACCCGAAGATATCTGGACGTTCAAAAAGTTGGGAGACCAGGGCGAGGCAATGACGGGCTACCCGGCAATCTCGAACTATCACGAATTTCGTTACCATCCCAAGGAAGTCATCACCGGCGTTTTCGACGACTGGATGTATGAGCACCGTGGCGTTTACTCGTGGACGACCGAGATTTGGTCGCCGCAACGCCAGGCCGGGATCACTGACTTCAAGTACATCGATTGGTTCCGCGAGCATCCCCATGCGGATGACGTGACGTTGCTCAAGTGGAGTGACGAGAAGCTCGAGGGGAAGGGGTACCACGATTGGCAGCAGTTCATGCACTCGCAGTTGGGTGAGGTAGAAATCGGGGGCTGGGACGCGCAGTACGCCTTCCGAAACCCACCGCCACCGTTGCTTGAAGCCGAGATCACTCCGCTCGCAAAGTGGGCGATTTGGCAAGGCAGTTGTTCGCCTCGCCTTGAGCATCGAAAGACTATCGTCGAACCTTTCACCGGCGGTTGGCGGGTGAGGCTCGTGGTGCAAAACACCGGATGGCTCCCGACAAACGTGACCAAAATCGCAGCAGATCGCAAGTTGTGTCGCGGGGTGGTTGGGGAGATCATGGGCGAAGGTGATTCGAGCGTCTGGCTCGTCTCTGGCTTGCTTCGCCAAGTCGGCGAGCAACTTCGTGGGTGGAGTTCGGTCGCGGCTGGTGGGTTCGGGTTTGAAACATTCGACACTTCCGAGGATGTGGCGGTATTTGAATGGGTGGTCTCGCAGCCCGGAACCTACCAACTCACTGCCTCCCACGAGAGGGCAGGCACGGTTCACACTGAGGTCATTCTGACGTGATCAGCCTACTTCCACTCATCTTCACTCAAGGCCTGATGCATGTCCAGTTCGTTCGAGTGGATGACCGATGGATCTTGGCAAGAGGTGGGAAACCGTATGTGATCCACGGCGTCGGGGGAACGCAGCGACTTGACGATTTGGCCAAAATCGGCGGCAATTCCATTCGATCTTGGGGTTCCGAAAAGGCCGCCACTGAACTGGCAGATGCGGAGAAGCGCGGGCTGACGATGACGGTTGGCATCTGGCTCGGGCACAAATCGTACTTTGACTACTCCAACGAGAAGCAAGTCAACGAGCAGTATGAGAGCGTCCGAAAGCAGGTGACTGCTCACCGCAACGCGCCCGCGCTTCTCCTGTGGGGACTTGGAAACGAGATGGAGAACGGCAACAATACCGACGTTCTGTGGAAGGCAGTTGGCGATCTCGCGAAGCTCACGAAGAGTCTCGATCCTCATCACCCAGTGATGACCGTTGTTGCTGAGGTGAATCAAGAAAAGATCGACTTCATTAAGAAGTACGCACCCGAGGTTGATGTGCTCGGAGTGAACTCATACGGCGGCCTTGCCTCGCTCGCAGATCGATTGCAGAAGTTCGGCTGGACAAAGCCATATATCGTGACCGAATTCGGCACCCTCGGCCCGTGGGAGACCGGGAAGACCGCATGGGGAGCCGCCTTTGAGCAGACCAGTTCTCAGAAAGCTGACTTCTTCCGAAAGAACTATACGGAGTCGATCCAGAAGCAGGCGGGATGGTGCATCGGTTCCTACGCCTTTCTTTGGGGATGGAAGCAGGAGGAAACTCCCACGTGGTTCGGGCTCTTTCTTCCAACCGGCGAGAAGACAGAACGGGTTGACTTGCTTGAAGAATTTTGGACGGGCAGAAAGAATCCTAATCCCGTGCCACGAATTGCCAATTGGGAGTGTTCGGTCACTGGCAAAAAAATCGCGCCTGGCTCCGAAATCAAAGCTTCCGCGAAACTTGATTCTGCAGCCGGCTTGACCTTCGAGTGGGTGATCCAAACCGAAACTCCAGAACAGAAACGGGACGGCGATGGCGAGGCCGCCCCTCGGCGAATTACGGTTGCCAACACATCTTCTGGTGAACTTACGCTTAGCGCCCCGAGGGAAAAAGGGAAGTACCGACTCGCCCTCACCATCCGCAACAAGAGTGGCGGTGCCGCGACCGCGAACGCTCCGTTCTTCATCGAATAGATCTCAAACCAAGATATCGTGGAGATCAAGAGCTTAACGTTAGATACGACGAATCTGTCCGAACTCCAACGTTTCTATGGGGAAGTGCTCGATTTCGCGAGAGCGGGAGATAGCTTCGTGGTCGGCAGTTCATTGCTGAACTTCACTGCGAGCGATTGCCCAACTGTGCCTGCCCATTTCGCAATGAACGTCGATCCTGCCTGGGTCGAGTCTGCCGCTGAGTGGCTAGAGCAGCGAGGTGTCAAGCCGATCCTGAACGATGGGCGACCGTTTGAGTTTAAGGATTGGCAAGCTCGTGCCGTCTACTTCTTCGATCCAGATGGGAACATTCTCGAGTTTATTGGGCGTGAGAGGCTACGCGGTGAAGACCATCCTGGCAAGATCTGGTCGATTTCCGAATTTGGGTTGCAGGTCGATTCCGTCGTTGAAGCTCGTCGACGTTTTGGGCTAACCGCTTTCGGCGAAGCAACATCAGATTTCGCGGCCGTCGGCGATGACCATGGACTGCTGATTCTCGTTTCGCTCGAAAGGGAATGGTTTCCCCACACTGGAGTCCCTGCTCGGGTTCCTACGTTTAGTCTTGACTACCTCTCGGAAAGCAAACTCGTAACGTTGACTGGCATCTCGTATCTCCGAATGGATAAACAGTAACACAGCAAACAAAAATGCCCGAACTGGCGAGAAACCAGTTCGGGCAATGCACTCCGTAGCGCTCGAAATTAACGAGCGTAGAATTCGACGACTTGCTGTTCTTGGAAGAACTTGGGGAAGTCTTCGCGCTCTGGCAGCGAGATGACCTTGCCGCTGACGTGCGTGACGTCTGCTTCCATGTAGGCCGGGACCGGAGCACCCTCAAAGTGGTTTGCTCTGGAAATCGATCGGCTGGACTCTCGGTCTCGAACCGAGATCACATCGCCGACTTTTAGGAGGTAGCTCGGGATGTTAACGATCTTGCCGTTGACCGTGATGTGGCAGTGACTGACCATCTGTCGGGCTTGGAAAACTGACTTGGCATAGCCGAGTCGCCAAACTGAAGTCGAGAGTCGGAGCTCAAGCAGTCGGAGGAAGTTGAGGCTGGTGTTGCCCGGCATTCGCTGTGCCTTCTTAAACGAGTTGCTGAACTGCTTCTCAAGGACGTTGTAGTAGCGCCGAATGACCTGCTTCGCAAGCAACTGTTCGCCGTACTCAGACTGTCGACGATCCTTCATGTTGGGACCGTGCTGACCTGTTGGGTAGGCGCGCTTGGACGCGGGACTCTTCGGGTTACCCCAAATATCGTAGCCGACCTTGCGGCAAATGTCTGTTTTTCTTCCTCGATACGTTGCCATGAGTGCTTCACGCGCCAGACACAATAGCTGACACTAACTTCTCGTTATACCCAATCAGGGGATAATAGGGTTGATGTTGCTTGGGGCCTTTGCCATTACACTCGCGTTTCCGGTGAGTCGACTCATCGACACAGGACGAGTTGTACTTTTTCCAGAACCCGGGAAAGTTGAAACGACAATCATTGAGGATCTCAACCCGGGAATGAGGTTCGACGAAGCAATTGCCTCGTGGAATGTAGAGAATGCCACAGATGGCCAGATTCGCGTGGAAGCGCGGGCAAAGACCGCTGCAAAGACGACGAAGTGGTATGTCCTCGCCGACTGGACGCTCGCGAAAGATAAGACCAGAGTGAGCACAAAAGGGCAAGGCGATGCGGACGGGAACGTCTATACGGACACCCTCAGCCTCAAGGAGCCATGCGCAACCTTAGACCTTCGCCTAACTCTATCCACAACCGGCCCGAACCGACCCAGGCTCAAGTTGCTCACGGTTTGCTTTACTGATTCGGCAAACGGAATGGCTTCGAGTGCGGACCAGCATTCCGCCTGGGGAAAGACGATCGAGGTTCCACAGCGCGCTCAGGGCAACTACCCCCGTGGAGGCGTGCTTTGCAGTGCAACCTCGACCTCGATGCTTCTCTGTCATTACGCAAAGACCCTTGGCCGACCGGAAATCGACCGAGATGTTCCAGAAGTTGAGTCGAACGTTTGGGATTCCGTCTATAAAGGCGCCGGAAACTGGCCCTTCAACACCGCCTTCTTCGGCTCCTTCACCGGGTTGTCCGCCTATGTTTCTCGGTTTAACTCTATGAAAGATCTGGAAACTTGGATCGCTGGGGGCTTTCCCGTCGTATGCTCTGTGTCGTTTGATCTTGTGCGCGGAAAGCCAAAGTCCAAAGAAGACTCAGGGCACCTCATCGTGCTTGTAGGATTTGCGGAGAATGGTGATCCCATTTTCAATGATCCTGCCCGCAAGGCTCAAGTACGCTACGTTTATCCGCGAGCCGATTTCGAAAGAGGATGGCTAGACAGCAAGCGGACCGTTTATTTGATGTACCCCGAAGGAGCAAAGACTCCTTCTCCCATCGGATCAGCGTGGAAGTAGTCCCAGTTAAGAAACCTGGGTCTTGTTTGAACCCTTATGGGTGTGAAATATGAAGAAATTTGTTTGGCCATTCTTGATCGGCTTGCTAGTTTTGATCGGCGCTGGGTCGATGATGATGCGGGGCGGTAAGAAAGAAGACGACTCCAAGAAAAAGGAGAGCATCACCGTCGAACTCGGAGACATCCAGTCAAAGGTTGTTGAAACCGGCACCATCGACGCGATCAAGTCCGTGGACGTCAAGAGCCGTGTCACCGGCCGTGTTAAGCAAATCTTAGTTGAGGAGGGCCAGTCGGTCATCCAAGGGCAGCTGATCGCGATCATCGACCCGAAGGAAACTCAACTCGTCCTTGACCAGAACGAAGCGCAGCTCCGAGGAGCCCAACGTTCTGTTCAGCGTTCATCGTTAGAAGTCTCGCAGCGAGGTCAGCAAGCAAGAGTTGGAGTTGATTCTGCAAAAGTTCGTATCCGTCAATTGATGCTTGAACTAGAATCTCAACCTAAGCTCAACCAGGCATCGATCGACGAAGCGCAAACGGCGGTCAATACGGCTAACGCAGAAAAGCGACGACTGATCGAATCCTCACAGCCGAACCTCCGCAGATCGACAGAAAGCCAGGTGCTTGAGGCAAAGGCAAACGTTAGAGCCAGCGAGCTCGAATTCGCCCGACAACAAGAGCTTGAGAGCAAGGGATTTTCCGCGCGACGCGCGGTTGAGCTCTCTCGCCAAAACGTTGATGTCGCTAAGGCGCGACTTGCTCAGGCAGAGGAAGCTGCCGCAAGACTCGAAGCGTCGCTCTCGGTTGAGATCAACAAGGTCGACCAACAAATTGCTCAGTCCCAGGCCGCCCTTTCTCGAGCGAAGACCAACCTGTATCAAATCGATTTTAAGCGGCAAGAGCTTGAGTCAGCCAAAGTTGACCTCCGAAAAGCAGAGACCGCTCTCCTTGACCCAGCGATTCTGGAGAAGCAACAACAGCAAAGCATGGCAGTTGTTGACCAGCTAAGTTCCGTTGTGAGCGACGCCCGCCGTCAGCTAAGTGAAACCGAAATCAGAGCACCAATCACTGGCGTTGTGACGAAGAAGGGCCTCCAGGTCGGAGAACTCGCAACGGGTCTTAGCTCGTTCTCGAGTGGAACAACGATCGTCAAGATTGAAGATCGCACTACGATGCGGGTCCGGCTGGATATCAACGAAATTGATACCGCGAAGCTCGACTTGGGCATGGACGCAAAGATTGTAGTTGACGCCCTCCCCAAGGCAAGCCTTGTCGGCAAAGTGACAAAGATCGCGCCGGCTTCCAAAGAAGCAGCAAATGGAGTCGTCCAATCTTCGGACGCTGTGGTGAAGTATCAGGTGGAGATCACGCTGTCCAATTCTGATCCTGGCTTGCGAAGCGGCATGTCTGCGAAGTGCAGCCTCATCGTCATCAACAAGAAGGGCGTCGTTCGAGTGCCACTCGAATACGTTGCGAAGGAAGAGGACGGATCCTACATCATGCTCGCCGGAGCCAAGCCCACAGATCCTGGGACTAAGAAGAAAATCACGGTCGGAACTGCAACCGGAACCTACGTGGAAGTGACCGGTGGCTTGAAGCAAGGGGATAAGATTGTGCGGCCAGACTTCAACGGGCCTAAGCGAGTTGGTGCGATGCAATTTGGTGGAGATAACCAGTAGTGCATCCCATTCAAGCGTTCCTGGTCGCCTTGGATATGCTGCGGCTGCACAAGCTGCGGGCCTTCCTGACGATGCTTGGGGTGATCATCGGCGTCATGAGCGTTACGATGATCGTGATGATCTCGGGCGGATTTGACCAGTATCTGAAGGGACAGTTTCAGAAGCTTGGATCCGATACGATGTTCGTCTTTTTCGACCCAGGTCGAAGGGGAAGAGGACAGTCAACGGGAGGCATTCGGCAGCTAACGGTTGTAGATCAGCGGTACATCGAACAACGAGTTCAATCGATCGACATCACCAGCGGAATGATGCAGATTGGTGGGCAGAAGGTATTCAACGGAGACAAGGAGTTTCCGAATCCCACCATCACTGCTGCGGACTCTAACTTCCAGGAATTGAACCGATTCACGATGCTTGAGGGTCGTGCAATGCGCCTCTCCGATGTTGAAGGGCGAGAAAACATCTGCGTCATAGGCGAGGACGTTCGAGATCGTCTGTTCCCAGAAGGCAAGCCGATTGGAAAAATGCTCTCGACTCAGGGCATCACGCTTACGGTTGTGGGTGTGATCGAAAAGACCGACTTCATGGGTGACGGTACCGGCAGAATGGTGCTCCTTCCGATCACAACTGCACAAGCAAAGTGGATGGGCGGCCAGCGATTGGACATCATCATGCTCCGCGCGAAGCCCGGGATCAAAGTCGAAACGGCGATGGACCAGGTTTGGCAAGCCCTGATGATCCGCACCGGAAACCGCGCGATCTTCCGACTCGACTCGCGTGAATCGATTCTGAAGGTCTTTAGTGGCGTCGTCGGTGCTGCTGGTGGATTGCTCGCCGCGATCGCCGCTCTCAGCTTGCTCGTGGGTGGCATCGGCATCATGAATATCATGTTGGTGTCCGTCACCGAGCGGACTCGCGAGATTGGCTTGCGAAAGGCTGTTGGTGCAACCCGGTCTTCAGTGCTCACACAGTTCTTGGTCGAAGCCGCGACGATCAGTCTCATTGGAGGATTGATCGGAATGGGTATTGCGTGGGGGCTCGGCCAGATTGTCCACCTCGTGACTGCGATGCGAAAGTGGCCTACTATCGGTGGCCTCGATGCGCCGTTCCCGATCACGGCAGCCCTGTTCGCGGCCGCATTCTCGGCACTTATCGGAATGGTCTTTGGCCTATATCCGGCAATGAGCGCGTCGAAACTGGACCCGATCGTGGCGCTTAGAACCGAATAGAAACCTTGGTCGTTGAGGTCTGCTATGGTGACCCACTATAGAGGTAGAACCTTCCCCAAGCGCGTGACTATGCCAAGCGGCTTGGGTGCCACGTTCATGGGTGACACGGTCACCTATGGCTCGGGCGGACGAAAGTTGCTCACCACTCAGTGCGCCGGTGAACCTACCTTTCGATCCCTTCACCGCAGGTTGAGAGCCATCTATTTTGATTTGTTGGCTATTTGGGGAGACATCTCATAAGCCATCTTTGCAGGTGCGGATCCGCGTTCTCTTTTTACGCCATCATCCACTACGACAATGAACTTACAGACATATTTATTCTTCGAGGGCAATTGCAAAGAGGCTATTGAGTTTTATGAGGAAGCCTTTGGCGCCATAGTTGAGTGTCTTCTCCCCTACAGCGAGGGGCCGCCGGAATTGACGCCTGTCGGCTGGTCGGACAAAGTGTTCCACGCAACAATTATGTTTGGCGACTCGCTTGTAAACATGAGCGATACTCCCGCTGACGGTTCCCCCAGGTTTGGTGGGCTCGCGTTACTGGCCCACGTTGAATCGATCGAAAAAGCCGAACGACTGTTTGCCGCTCTTGAAGTTGGGGGAGAGGTGCGAATGCCGTTGCAACCAACATTCTGGGCTCCGTGTTACGGCATCGTTTGTGACCGATTTGGGATCACTTGGAAGGTCCAGTCGTAGCAGCCCATCGAGCTACCACGTGACTGGTCCAATGGGTCGATTGCGAGCTCGGCCCACCAGATTGAACCTGTAATCGGGGGCACTTGGGCTGCCTGAAAGGTCGCCAGGGAGCACCAAAGCGCGGCTTCGTCCACATCGAGATGCAATCTCGGAAGTACATAATTTGAGCATGCCGATCACAGCCCAACAAATCCTCAAAGAGATCGAGCCTCTCGGCACCGAGGGCTACCGTCGAGTCTTGCGCAACCACGGCATTTCGGGGCCGCTCTTCGGCGTTAAGATTGAGGTGCTCAAGAAGTACGAGAAGGCGATTAAGAAGGACTACCGCCTTGCGCTCGACCTCTTCGACACCGGCATTTATGACGCGATGTATTTGGCCGGGCTCATCGCGGACGAAACCTTGATGACCATGGACGACCTGCGCGGCTGGCTCGATAAAGCCGACAGCGACCTGGTCGCCGAGTTCACCGTCGCTTGGGTGGCGGCGGATGGCCCTCACGGGTGGGAGCTTGCCCTAGAGTGGATCGAATCGACGGACGAGAAGGTCGCGGTTGTCGGATGGGGGACTCTTTCGAGCGTCGTCGCAGTGAAGGGTGATGTTGAACTTGACATGCCTGCTCTGAGGCGCCTTCTAGAGCGCATCAAGAAGACCATCCACTCCCAGCCAGATCGGGTGCGTTACAAGATGAATGGGTTCGTGATCGCGCTCGGAAGCTATGTCGGTGAGCTCACAGAGCAGGCGTTGCTCGCCGGTGAAACGATTGGCGAGGTGAAGGTGTACATGGGCAAAACCGCGTGCAAAGTTCCCTTCTCGCCGGACTACATACGCAAAGCCGCCGCTAAGGGCCGAGTCGGAAAGAAGCGCAAAACCGCGAGGTGCTGACCTGAGCACCACCACGTTGAGATATTGAGGCGTGCACTGTTTGGGCTTTCGTAAGAGCCCAATCTCGATCTCATTCGCTTCTTTTGCTTCGATGAACTGGCCATTTTGAATCGGATCGTTCGGTCTCGCGCCGCCGATTCACCCTTGGAGTTTGCTCAGCGAGCGCCGATTCGAGCCGACGAAAGCCCGCCAGACCCTTCGGGCGCGTGCGTACGGAACAGCTATGCTTCCCGCGTTTCGCCTTCGATGCTCTCTGCTTCGCAAGTTATCCCTTGGGGATCGCAAATCGGTAGGCGGGTTTCATCATCTGCGACGCATAGAAAATGTTGTGGATAGGATCCCAGCCGTATGTGCCATATTTTCCGCGCTTGAGCACTTTTATTTCAGGTGCGAGGGGGGCGGCCTTTGACCAGGTCTTGCCTCCATTCTTACTCTCAAACAGTCCATCCGGAGAACCGACAACCATGTGGAGCGCGTCCGCACCGAACATCGGACCAAGGCTCGCCCCAGCAGGAGTCGGTCCTACAATATTCCAATGGGCGCCCTTGTCTTTGCTCACTAGCAGCCCGTGTTCTCCTAGCCAATAACCCACACCCTTGAATTCGACCATCACTGGCGCGGCGAGCGGCTCGTCGCTCACCTTTGTCCAGACTGCGGAACCGTCGACACTCCTCAGGATCCCCGGAGCTTTTTCGACCGCTGCCACGAGAGTTCGGCGATCAAAGAGGCCGACTGCCCAAAAGCCGGTGCCTAGAGGTTGCCAATTGGCACCGCTATCTTCGGACTTTAGCAGCTTGCCCTCGCTCTCATGGCCGATCGCCAGCATCGTTTTGCCAGTGTCGCTCCAATCAACGGCTCCGTAGTCGAGATGCCCCAACTTAGAAGCAGTCCAGGTCTTGCCAGATTCGAGCCCAGATCCTGCTGCGCCGTAGATGGTGAAGCACATCAGCCGACGGCCGCTTGGGTCAATGTTCAGGCTCCATCCAGTCTCAAACCGCCCGGTGACGAAGTTGCCAGACACTAGCCGAAATGTTTTGCCCTGGTCGCTACTCTTGCAAATCCCAATGTTGTTGGCCAACAGATAAACGTCGCCGGTCGTGCGATCAACAGAAACTCCTGCTGTTCCTCTGGCGTAGATGTCGGCGGAAATGGGGTGGGTCTTCCCCAACTCGTCGAGTACGCCCGCCGATATTTCAACCCAACGGCCAGCATCCCCCGACAAACCTTGGGCAAGAATGGAAGTCACGGCAAGAGTTAAGAGCATGTCCATAATTACCACACCTTGCGGTCCTTCGTTGTTGGCCCCTTCCCGAGCTTATCATTGCTCCTTGGATAGAGCGAGTCCTGCGAAGTCAATCGTTCTCGTCACAGTCGCCGCGAGGGCTACGGGTCTGGAGGAATCCGAACATTCAATTGGCTAAGATCCAAGTTTTCGGGTTGCTTCTCGATCAGACCCTAAGATCTGCGGCAGTTGCGCGAGAGAAGGTGTCCTACTGAACTTCACAGCGATTGCATCAATCAGGCGGAATCAGCGCCAGATAAGGAGAAGCAATCGTATTCGAGGGGTAGGTCCCGCGAGCAAACTGGTAGCGGCGAGCAGACTTGAACTGCTGACCTAACGGGTATGAACCGTTCGCTCTAACCAACTGAGCTACGCCGCCAAACAGACTCCTATTATGGCCAACTCTTGCCCGGGAATCAAGGGATGGGGGCATACTAGACCATGCTTCCCGCCTTGCTGCTCCTCCAGGCAGACCCATTTCTCACTCGACTCAACGCGCTGGCACAGGCCAAAGTCGTGGCCAAACTCACGAGTTTGACTGTTCCGGTGGTCGGACAAACAAATCCGATGCAGATCGTCGGATCGGTCGGTGCCTATGATGTGGGCCGCTTCGGATGGAAAGTCGAGGCCTTAAAATCGCCCACAAGCTCAAAGCGATATGTAGTCTTTACGACTCCTCTCACGTCGCAAGACACCGGCGAATTGGTGTTCGAGCGGAAGAATGAGAAGCTGAGTTACGTCCCTGAGACAGATCCTTGGGGCTCGAAAGTCGTCACACACAACATCGATGTAACTTTCAATATCTCGGGGAAGAGCGCCGAACTTAGAGACGAGGTCACGATTGCGACCAGCGGGGCTGCTACCGAAGTGCTGATGCGCTTTTCTCCATGCTACAGAGTGAAATCGGTGAAGACTAAAGCTGGCAGCCCGATCTCATTTTCGCAGGCAGGTGGCGTAGTTCTCGCGAAGCGGCAGGCTGGAGCTAACGCGACGTATGTTGTCGAGTACGGCGGAGTCATCAATCTCCCGCAATACGCGGCGACGGTTACGGACAAGGAAGCGACCCTCACGAACGACTATTGGTATCCGCTCATCGGTCGAAACCCAGCTCCATACGAAGTCACGGTGCACGGCCCGAAGGGATGGCTAGCGGTCGGTCAAGGCGACCAAGTGGACATGAAGGAGACTGCCGAGGGACGCACGACCAAGTTCAAAATGAACTTGCCCGTGATCTACTACTCGCTTTCGTGCGCTCCGTACAAGGTGAATACACAGACGATCGAAGGACGCAAACTCTCGATTTGGAGTCTTAGGATGAAGCCAGATCAGATGCGACTCCAACCGCAGCTCTACGCTCCAATTCTTCGGTTCTACGAGAAGTTCGCGCCGTATCCTTTCGAGGGCTACGGTGCGCTTGACTCAGAACTCTACGGCGGCGGTGCCCTGGAAGCCTATTCGTTCGCGACTTACGGCGGTGGCTTGCCTGCAGAAGATGCGCACGAGCCCGCACACACGTGGTGGGGCGGAATCATCAACAACACCTACCTCAGGTCGTTCTGGAATGAAAGCTTCGCGGTATTTTGCGAAGGGCTTTATGCACGAGAAGTTAGCATCGGGGAAGTTCCGGATCGGCGACTCGCCTTCATCAGAACCCCGACCGTGGGCGCCTTCGACAATGCCGTTCCGGTGGCAAAGGCCGGGGCATCGTCGGGAGGCAGTGCATTTGCAATGGGCTATGGCAAAGGGTCTTATGTGATGCAGATGCTTGAACAGATCATCGGCACAGATCGAATCGTTCACGCGATGAGAGAGTGGATTCGACTCCACCCGAAAGGGAAGTCAGGCGAATGGGAGGACTTCATTGCTGTGGTGAAAAAGGGAAATCCCGACAAGCCGATTGACGCCTTTGTTCAAGACTGGCTCTACACGACCGGGCACGCCAACCTAAAGCTGGATGATGTTAAGTTCGAGGACGGTCACGTCAAGTCTACGATCAGCTTTGTGGGCAAGGGCTACCACATGCCGCTCGATGTCCTTATTCAATATCCAGGTGGGACTCAGAAGTTAGAAACAGTTTGGCTTGCTCCCAAAAATGGCAAGGCAAGGTTCGAACTGAAGGTCGAAACACAGCCAGAGTTGATCTCGCTGGACCCTTACCAGCGTGCCTATCGGGAGTTCGACAAGAATGAAACCCCGTTCTCGATCAGTTCTGCGATGTCCAAGCTGAAGGTCGTGAGAGACGCTCAGCATCCCGAGTATCTGCCGGATATGAAGGGTGATATCGCTGATGCGAGTGACATGGATCTCGCCGGAAAGCTATTCGTCGGAAATCCGGCAACGCTTCCAGCGGTAAAGGCTGTGATGGACAAACTCGGATGGGCGATGAAAGGCAACAACCTCGTCTGGGAAGACACGCAAGTGGACGTTCGGAACGGTGCGGGCATCGCAGTTTTGAATCTTGGCGATGGAAAGATTTGCGGAATCGCGATCGGTAAGACCCAACACCCTCCGAGCTATGGCAAGGCTCGTCAGGGAGTTTTCGATTCGCTCGGGCACCTGCTCAAGGCAAGGACCGAACCGAAAACTTCTGGAGCGCTGACGAAGAAGTTCTGAAGCTTGAACTCATGCGTTTGAGGTCTAGATTAGGTTAATCTTGAGGCATGTCTTCCTATGCCTTGGGGCTTGATTATGGAACGAACTCCGTAAGGGCGCTCATTGTCGACACTGCGGACGGCCGTGAGGTTGCCTCCGCCGTCTTTGGATACCCTTCGGGAGTTGAGGGCGTGATTCTTGATGATCGCGACCCAAATGTGGCGCGTCAGCACCCGAAGGACTACCTTGATGGATTTGTCGCAACAATTCGAGCAGTGCTGGCGGGATCGACGGTTGATCCGAAAGACATTGTTGGACTTGGAGTCGATACCACCGGCTCAAGTCCGCTCCCTGTCGATGCGCACAACAAGCCGCTCGCGCTCGATCTACCCCAAGTTATTGAGTTTTCCAGTTCTGACGCGGCCAGGATGACCTGGCTTTGGAAAGATCATACGTCCTTCGCCGAAGCAGCAGAGATCACGGATATCGCTGACTCTCTCGCGATGCCCTATCTAGCAAAGTGCGGAGGCACCTACTCGTCTGAGTGGTTTTGGAGCAAGATTCTCCACTGCGCGAGAGTTGCCCCAGAAGCCTTTGAGGCCGCTCACTCGTGGATGGAGATGGCAGACTGGATTCCCGCGTGGGTCTGCGGGATTCGAGATCCTAAGCTGGTGAAGCGGGGGATCTGTGCCGCTGGACACAAGGCGATGTTCCACACAGAGTGGGGTGGCCTGCCTTCGGCTGAGTTTTTGGGCCAACTAGATACTCGCCTGGAGGCCCTGCGTGGTCGGCTTTACGACGAGGCGCACTCGAGCGATCAGATTGCTGGCTACCTCAGCGAAGAGTTTGCTGCGCTTACGGGGTTGGTCGTGGGGACTCCAGTCGCCGTAGGCGCGTTCGATGCTCACATGGGTGCGGTTGCTTCGGGAGTCAAGCCGGGTGTGCTTGTTAAGATCATCGGGACAAGCACGTGTGACTGCATGGTCCACCCTCTCAGCGAAAATCTTCCTGACATCCCAGGTCTGTGTGGAATTGTTCCAGGTTCGATTCTGCCCGGAATGTACGGGTTGGAAGCCGGGCAGAGCGCGGTGGGTGACATCTTCAACTGGTTCGTTAAAGAGCTTGGCCACGAAGGGCATGAAGCTCTTAACGAGAAGGCGCTGGAGCTAACGCCTGGCTCGTCTGGATTGCTTGCCCTCGATTGGAACAACGGGAATCGAACGATCCTCGTTGACCCGCGACTCTCGGGATTGATCGTAGGATTCTCGCTACACAGCGAAGCTGCAGAGGTCTATCGGGCGCTTATCGAAGCCACTGCCTTTGGCGCACTCACGATCATTCGTCGACTTGAGCAGTACGGAGTTGTCGTTTCCGAGGTCGTCAACTGCGGCGGCATCGCAGAGAAGAGTGCACTTGTCATGCAGATCTATGCTGATGTCTGCAATAAGCCGATGAAGATTTCGAGGTCAGCCCAAACTTGCGCGTTGGGGGCGGCGATATTTGGATCGGTCGTCGGTGGGGCACACTCGACAGTTTCCGCAGCGCAAGTCAAAATGACCGGCGTGAAGGAGCAAGTCTTTATGCCGAACCAAGAGGCGGTCGAAGTTTATGGAAGGCTGTACAAGCTCTACATGGAACTCCACGACGCGTTCGGCGCGGTCTCGAACCCGTCACTAGGACATGTGATGAAGGATCTGATCTCGATCAGAGAAGCTGCTCGCGCTTAACTGCGGGCTGGCCAACCGTATGTCGCCTGTTCAGCAAACCCGGACAGGCGGACCGACCCATCGGCAAAGACTTCGAGCATTGAATACCCGCATTGATCGAGCGGTTCGCCGTCAATGATTGATCTAAGCACGACGTAGGGGATGTTGTCGTGGATTGTCAAACGATTCTTGTGATGGTGGCCCTGGATCACTGCTGAGACCTTCTTGGAGCTTAGTACACCGCGAACCTCCTGGTGATTCTTGACGCAGAGGTCGGGCATGGGATCTAGGAGCTGGTGGCTGAGGACAATGCAAGGCCCTGAAGCCGAGTCAATCCGATCTTTGAGCCAATCCACTTGACTCTTCGGAATGAAGGTATCAGTCCATTTGAAGTTGTTCTTGGCATAAGCAATGCCATCGGCGCGATAGCACGCGTCGAGCGAGATAAATCTGATCCCACCCAAATCGAAGCTCTCGTGCTTTGCGGCTGTTCCGGTCAGCTCGGCGTAACGGGCTTTGTCAACTGCGGCAAGGCAGTGGTTCCCCATGATGAAGTTGTACGGCAGACCCGTCGCACGGAAAGCGTCCGCAACGGCCTTTATCGCCGCCTCTTCATCTTCGTGTTTGGGGTAATCGTCAACGATGTCGCCCAAGCAAATGAGGCGTGAGACTTTTCGTTTCTTGAGGTCTTCAAGCGAACGGGTGAGCTTGGGCATCGCTTGGCGATAGAAACGTGTGCCGCCGGCGGGCTTATCAGCATGATGAATGTCTGTGATGAGGCCGATTCTCGCTACTGGTTCCTCGTTCGGAAGTCGGCACAGCCAAAGCGGAGAGGCGGCGAGTCCGGCAAGAAAGAGCGAGCCTTGCCCAATAAATGTCCTTCGTGAATACAAACTGACGCTTGGCTCGCTTTTCATCTTTATTCTCCGTAGATGCTGTAGGCGTTCCAGTTCGGCTCAAGGGCAACCCGAAGTGCCGCGAGCTGGCCGACATGGTAGAAGTCATGGGCGGCGATATAGTCGATTGCGAGGTGCGCGCCTTTATCCTCGGGCAGGGAAGGAACAACGGCGATCGCCTCTTCGCGAAGCGACCACATCAGTTCGAGAACCTCACTCCATTCGGAGACGGGTAGTTCGTATGATCCCCACTTGTGCTCCTCACCTTTGCTTGCCGTAAGCACCGACGTGTACACCTCACAGAGGTGTGCAGCGGTTGTGGCTGGCGACATCAATCCCTCGTGGAGTTTGCTGTTGACAAGCTCGGCGGGAACGTCTTTGAAGACGCCTTTGATCTGTACGGTTGCGACGCTGATGAGGCTAGTAACGGCTTCTGATCCTGTCATGGGAGCAGTGTATCGCAATCCTAAGCGCAACGTCGGTAGGCTTTTGCCGGGCCCGTCATTCCTTTGATCCAACCTACG
>JBBRHU010000033.1:0-16031 GCA_038222255.1 Fimbriimonadales bacterium
GAGTGTAGACACCTTCAGCGTCGTACTTGAACTTGAGCGCCGTGTATGCGTTCAGGCTCATAATCGTCTTGTCGAGCTCGGTGGAGATGCGCTTGCTACCGACGAGTCGGATTGTGTCCGTGTTCTCCTCAGCTTTATCGGTGGTCTGCCCGCCATTCTGTTGATCACCGTCTGAGTCACGGCCGATCATGTCCATCTGGATTTCGGCAACCATCTTGGTGAGGTCGAACGGTGGTTTCCCCGCAAGGTAGCGAGAACCGAGCAGTCCCATCTCTTCGCCGTAGAACGTCATGAACACAATGCTGCGCTTCGGCTTCACTGGGTTCTTTGCGAAGGCGGTAGCGGCGAGCAGGATGCCCGTTGAGCCCGATCCGTCGTCGTCCGCACCGTAGTAAATGGTGTTGCCACGGCGACCGAGGTGGTCGAGGTGTGCGCCTAGGCCGACATATTCCTTTTTCAGCACGGGATCGGTGCCTTCTAGGATGGCGACGACATTCGAAACAGTTGCTTCTTCAACGACGATTTCGCCGGTGAGCGTAATCTCGTGGCCTTGTCCGGTTCCTGTGTAAAGGGGCTCCGAATAACTGGCTTCTGTGTGTGCAGAAACCTTTCCGCCGATGGTATCTCCGACAAGCGCCTTGAATCCTGCAGGGGTGATGCTGGCGCTGGGAGTCCGCGTTCCATTCGGATTGGGCTTTTGCTGTGTGACATTCCACGAAGGATCGGCAGCCTTATCCTGAACGAGGATGATAGCGGCGGCATTACCGATCGAGAGTTGGCTGAGGTAACGAGTTGAGGGATCCTTCGTGAAGACGAAGACGACCTTGCCGTCCACGTTGATCTTGTCGTCTCCGAAGAGATCAGCTTTCTTCGCTTCTTCGGCGTCGTGAAAGACCGCAACTCCGAGCTTGCTGACGTTGATCGGCCCGTTGCCCGCCGTGAGCATCGCTTGGCCCTTCAACGGCGATCCTCCCGGACCCTTCAACTTGATCGACGAAGGGTCAGGACGGCTCCGCCACATCTTGTTTGAGTGGAAGAATGTGCCGTTGTCTCCGCCGGGCTTGAGCCCGAGCTTTTTGAAATGGGCGGCGACATAGTTTGCCGCTTTCTCAAATCCAGGTTGTCCCGTGCCGCGGCCTTCGCATTCTGGACCCGCCAGAAAGCCAAGATGCGCCTTTGCATCCTCGATTGTTATGAGGTCGGAACCGACCTTGAGGTTTGCAGGAACAGGCTTAGCTCCAGGGTATTGCGCAACGGCCACCCCCGCGATAAGCGAGAGACCAGAAATAAAGACAACCTTTCTCACGATATGCGCATTATCGCGCAAAATGCGCTTTGAGTTCCCGGTGCCGTGTTTTAACTTCGCCGGGAACCGGAGATTGGAAGTAGAATCGACGCGTGAACCCCTTTTTTGAGCGGGATCTGCGGTTGACTCGACGGCAGTTCTTTGGCAAGGCGGCGACGGGCTTGGGCACGGTTGCGTTAGCGGCGATGCTCAACGAATCGGTACTTGCTCAGGTGCTGCAGGGGAAGCCCGTAAAGGGTGCACAGCCCGGCTTGCCACACTTCAAACAAAAGGCCAAGCGGGTCGTCGTCCTGTGGCAGGGTGGGGCGCCTTCACAGGTTGACCTCTTCGACTACAAACCAAACCTGTTTGCTCGGCGACTAGAAGAGCTACCGCCGTCAGTTCGGGCGGGGACTCGGCTTTCGACGATGACCTCGGGGCAGTCGAAGTATCCGATTCTCCCTGCGATCAAACCGTTTAAGCAATACGGAAAGTCGGGGACGTGGATGTCGGAGCTGTTGCCACACATCGGCTCTTGTGCCGATGACATCTGCCTTGTCCGCTCAATGCACACCGACGCCGTCAACCACGCGCCGGGAGTCACGTTCTTCTTGACCGGTAGCCAGATTCCCGGTCGGCCGAGCTTTGGAGCGTGGGCAGCCTACGGGTTAGGTTCGATGACGGACGAACTTCCGTCGTTCGTCGTGATGACAAGCTCCGACGAGAAGAAGACCTGCGGGCAGCTTTTCTACGACTACTATTGGGGGAGCGGCTTTTTGCCGTCGAAGTACCAGGGAGTCAGGTTCCGTGCCGAGGGAGATCCGGTGCTGTACTTGACGAATCCGCCGGGCATGTCGCCCGAACTCCGACGCGGAATCTTGAACGACATCCAAGACCTAGATCGTCAGCGGCACATCGACTACGGCGACCCCGAGATTGAATCTCGAATCACCCAGTACGAGCTCGCGTTCAAGATGCAAACCAGCGTCCCTGACCTGATCGACTTTTCCAAAGAGCCGCAAAGCGTGCTCGACCTGTACGGACCAGACGTGAAGAGAAAGGGCTCGTACGCCTACAACTGTTTGATCGCTCGCCGGCTGCTAGAGCGCGGAACGCGGTTCGTCCAGCTGATGCACGCCGGATGGGATCAACACCAGAACCTCGACACCCAACTCGAACTCCAATGCCGAGATACCGACCAGCCCTCAGCCGCCCTAATCCAAGACCTCAAGAACCGCGGCATGCTTGAAGACACGATTGTCCTCTGGTGCAGCGAGTTCGGGCGCACCGTATTCGTCCAAGGCGACGTAAACAACCCAAGCGCCCACGGCCGAGACCACTTTGGGGCGTGTTACTCCATCTGGGCCGCAGGCGGCGGATTCAAGGGCGGGTTCGTGCACGGTGAGACGGATGAGTTTTGCTACAAGGTCGAGAAAGATCCTGTCAGCGTCCACGACATGCAGGCGACTTTGCTCCACCAACTCGGCATTGACCACGAACGGCTGACTTATTCCTACCAGGGTAGGAATTTCCGACTGACGGATGTGGAAGGGCAGGTTGTGAAGCCGCTAATTGCGTGAACTCCGACTGTAAGACTCACTTAATCCCGCACTAACTGAGTCTTACAGTCGGAGTTCAACTGAATATTCGCTAGTTCTGATGGAATGCCCACTGGATCAAGAGCCGCTGAAATGTCGAAGAAAATTGGGACACGATTGTGCAAGACAAGTGGCAAGTCCAGAAGCGTATGCAGGCGGGTCCGAGGGGTGTCCAGAACCAAAGTTGGGCCAAATCGACTGAAAAGGTTTAGATTGAGCCCCTGATCATTAGGCTAGACTCATCACCAGGATATGGAAGAGAAGAATTCGGATATGCGGGCGAAGCTCGTTGAGGCTGCCAAGACGGTCTGGATTGAACGACTCATGGATACGAGTCGGCGGAATAATCTCCTGTATTTTCGCGATTTACAAAAGGGCACCATCGACCTGAGCAAGGCTGACCCTGAGTTGATTTACAAGTTGTTCGAGGGAGAAAAGGTTGCAACTCGCCGACTATTTCCGACGGACGGAGACGGTAAAGAAAACAAGAAGTTTGTTGAAATTAGGCGAAAGGCGCAAACTAATCTTGAGGAAAAGGGGTTAAAAACGCTTTTTCTAGCGTTCGGGATGGCGACGTGGGAGGTCGATGACGAAGGGAGACCCCCAGAAGCAGCGGTTGTCCTTCTACCAATCGATCTGGAAGGCAAATCCTCTGATCTTGCGTCTCTTGCGATGAGGGCAACTGGGTCGCCACAAGCAAACCTCGCGCTGCTCCATGCCCTCTCAGAGGAACACAACCTGAACATTACGGCGGAAGAACTTCTTGAATCAGGCTACGCTGGCGGTGAGATCTTCATTCCCTCCCTAGTTTTGGACCACTTACAGCAGTTAGCAAACGGGATCAAAGGCTTCCAACTCAATGGAAGAATTGTCATTGGGAATTTCTCGTTTCAGAAGATGTCCATGGTGAGGGACCTTCGTGAGGCCGGTGCGACTCTAGCCGCTCACGAGATTGTCGCGGCCCTCTCCGGCGACGTTGGCGCAAGACAGGCGCTCGGTGGGATCCGAGTTGCGCTAGAACCCAGAATGCTTGACAAGGTGCCAGCCTCGGATGAGTTTATGGTCCTTGACGCGGATTCCAGTCAACAGCTAGTTGTACATTCTGTTGCCGCAGGGATAAATGGAGTGATCATGGGTCCGCCGGGTTGCGGTAAGTCGCAAACGATTGCAAATACGATCACTACCTTAGTCGCGCAAGGCAAACGAGTTCTCTTCGTAGCAGAAAAGCGCGCGGCACTCGAGGCGGTACATAAGCGCCTAGCCGAGAAAGGCCTAGATCATTTGACGCTAGACCTGCATGGCGCCACGATTTCACAAAAAGCAGTGATGGCTAGAGTGAATGCCACTCTAGAGAAGATTCGTGGTTCCCACCCGGTGGACGATCGAGAGCTTCACCAACGATTCGAAGACCGGCGAAATCGGGTGGCTAGCCATGCAGAAGAAATGCATCAGAAGCATTTGATCTCCGGGTTGACTGCCTACCAACTGCAGTCCCTCTTGATGGAGATTGGCGGCAACATC
This sequence comes from Fimbriimonadales bacterium, assembly GCA_038222255.1. Taxonomy (GTDB): domain Bacteria; phylum Armatimonadota; class Fimbriimonadia; order Fimbriimonadales; family Fimbriimonadaceae; genus Fimbriimonas. The sequence continues at coordinate 4,405 of JBBRHU010000033.1, forward strand.
GCTTCTAAGACGCGATGGCGGGAGTCAGATTTGGCGATGATTCCTCGAGACAACTTTCTTGCGATCGGCGACCTAATCGTTGAAGCGCAAAGTTATGATTCCCTGGTTTCACGCAAAAACACGTCGGAGTGGACGAACGCAAAGCTGACCGACGGGGCAAAGGTGCAGCAAACGATCGATGCCGCGAGGAATCTAACTGAGCAAGACCTCCCTTCCTTGAACGCCAACCTTGAGCTTCTTTCTGCACAGGCTAAATTAAGCAAGCCGACTACAATCGGCGACACACACAACCTCATTACGCACATTAGCGCGATCAACTCCTTCTTGAGTGCATGGACTCCAGAAGTATTTCAACACTCGAACGCTCATCAGGCTTTATCTCCAGCTGAACGTGGAGGATTGGTCCGTGTATGGGCTACGCTTTTCAACAGTGGCTACCGAAATGCAATCAAGAATGCGCGCGCGTGTTCGAAGAACGCAGTTCGTGAACCTAAACAGTTACTTGCCATGGCTGGCGAGGCAGCTCGACTTGCGGAAGAGTGGAGAAAACTGTGCGATGGCCGAGAAAGTCCACACGCGATTGAATTCCCAGCTGGTCTAAGCACCGCTCTGCAAGAAGTGGGCACCGACATCGGGGTCTTGCAGCAAGCCCTTCCAGGAATCGAGGCAAAGACGCTTGCGGAGCTCATAGCCCTTACAAGTGCTCTCGCAAGTGATCAGTCACTACCCTACGACATTCCCACGGTCCGTAGAATCGAGTCAGAGATATCTAGGCTGGGAGGTCAAGCGATTCTTAACGAACTTCGTTCTAGCAACGTGCCGACGCTGTGGTGGAAAGATTGGTTCATCCATGCGTATTACGCATCTTGTTACGAATCGCTACGCGCACAGCACCCCGGTCTAGCATCTTTCAGGGGAGAGGTGCACTCAAATTATACTGCTGAGTTTTGCAATTTAGATCGAGATCGACTTCGCGTCGCGTCAGCAAGAATTTCACGTGCCCACGCTACGCACGCTGTCGAGGAGATGAATCGCTTTCCAGAGCAAGCGCAACTTGTTCGAGCTGAGGCACAGAAGCGTTCGAGACACATGCCCATTAGGATGCTTCTCGCCAAGGCGCCGGAGGTTTTCACCGCAATTTGCCCCTGCTGGATGTCAAGCCCTCTGAATGTGAGCCAGCTAGTTGGACTGGAGTCTCAGGTCTTTGACGTCGTGGTCTTTGACGAAGCGAGCCAGGTGCTCACGGAGGATGCCATCTGCGCCATTATGCGCGGCAAGCGGCTAGTGGTCGCTGGTGATAAGCATCAGTTACCGCCTACAACCTTCTTTGCAGACGGTGCTGATGACGGTGAAATCGGAGAAGCAACATCTGGATTCGAGAGTCTGCTCGATGCCTTGAGCGCCTTCGTAGATCATTGGCCTCTTGACTGGCACTACAGAAGTCGTGATGAGCGCCTGATCGCATTCTCGAATCGACACATCTATTCCAATCGTCTCACCACCTTCCCCGGAATCGGAGGGACAGCTGCTGTCTCACACGTGTTCGTTGATTCTCTCCCGCGCGATGGTGATGACGAAAGCTGTTCGGTGGAAGTTGAAAGAGTTGTATCCCTGATCCTTGAACATGCGCAGGAACAAGTTTGCAAACCTTCACACGCTTGGGAATCTCTGGGAGTCATTGCCATGGGGATCAAGCACTCAAACCGGATCCAGGCGTTGCTTGACCGCAAACTTTTTAGTAGACGAGATCTTGAAGACTTCTTTGACCCGAATCGAGAAGAACGGGTCTTTGTCAAGAATCTAGAGCAGGTTCAGGGAGATGAACGTGATGCAATCATCCTGACGATAGGATATGGAAAGGATCGGAATGGCAAGTTGCCCTATCGATTTGGTCCGCTCCTGCTCGAAGGCGGAGAACGAAGGCTCAACGTAGCAATTAGCCGAGCCAAGCGGAGGATGACCGTGGTTTCTTCGTTCACCCACCAAGATATGGATCCTAATCGCTCCAACCGAAAGGGTGTCGAAATGCTTAGACTTTTCCTCCAATACGCTTCATCGGGCGGTTCCAACCTAGGCGATCTCGGCATATCTCCGGTCCAGATGAATGCCTTTGAGGCTGATGTTCACGATGCTCTTCAAAGCCGTGGACTCAACTTGATTTCTCAATACGGTGTATCGGGTTATCGACTTGATTTCGCGGTGACACACCCTACTCTCACCGGAAAATTTGTTCTGGCGATTGAGTGTGATGGCGCATCCTATCATTCGGCACCGACGGCACGGGATCGAGATCGCTTACGTCAGCAGCAGCTTGAGTCGATCGGTTGGCGTTTTCACAGAATTTGGAGCACAGACTGGTTCCTGCATCGCGAACAGCAAATTGAGAAGGCCGTGAAGGCGTGGGAAGGAGCGGTTCGCCTTTCAGATGGTTTGAAGGGAGCCAGCCTTGAAATGCCATCAGTTTTGAGCAATGAAAGCGAACTAGTGAAAGAGCAATTGGCTACACCGTCGTCGATCACCGTCCGGCCACCGAAACCGGAATTTCTTTTGGAAACAGACATAAGCTTGTACTTAATTTCAGACATTGCAAAACTTGTCCACTGGGTGCAGACTGATGGCCTCCTGCGAACGAACGAGGAGTTGATCACTGAACTCGTCCGATTGCTCGGATTTCAACGAAGGGGTCCCAAGATTGTTGCGGCGATAACGAAGGCCATCGAACTCAACAAAAGAACTCAACACCGCTAGTAAACAGCAAGAGCATAGAGGGCGGGTGATCGGTTTGGTTTCGCTAGCATCTCTCCCGCGGCGAAGAACTTTTAGCAGGCACTCGGTAGGCGAGCACGCTCTCAGCAACGAGAGGTGAATCGTGCTTCGAAATCGCGAATATTCGACTAGTGCTGGGGCCTTCTCCTAGTTAGACGATGAATTGCATATCTTCAATTCCCGCACAATCTCCGAACTCCCTTTCGCAGTCAAGTGAATCCCATCCCTCGAAACCAGCTCAAAATTGGTCTCCCCGTTCGGAAGGATGAAGCCAACTGGGGCTTGGCAGATAGACGCTCCGTCGATCGAGCTCAGCTTACGATTTGTCGCTGTCGTCCATCGTCGGGTGGGGTCTTTGGCGTCTTTGCCGGGGGAGACTAGGGGCATAACGTAGATTTTCGACTCGGGGGAACCAGCGCGAATCTTGTTGACGATCGCTTGGATTCCTCGGACGACCATTTCTGGCGAATCGTCTGCTGCGTTGTTGATGCCGATCATCACGACGAAGGCTCGGACCTTCGGGTGGGCGAGGATGCCGTGGTCTAAGCGCCAGAGGATGTTTTGGGTTCTGTCTCCGCTCAGCCCGAGCCCGAGCCAGCCTAGCGGAGCGAGTTCGCCCCTGAACTCGGCACTAGCAGCGAGACCTTGGACGATTGAATCGCCGAGGATTACGACGGGAGATTCAGCTGCTCTTAGCGATCGGATCCCGGTCAAGTGCATGTCGATCCAAGATCGGTCGCCCCATCCCGCGCTTCGACTCCTGGTTTCGAGGTTTGGAGCGGGGATGCAGGTGGAGGGCGCACACCCAAGGCTGTCGTTAAAGTGAGACTCGATGAATCGCACGATGGGAGTTGGGTCATCGAGGCCGTGGGGATGGTGAAGGCCACCGGGCTTGTGGATGACGTGGATGGTTCCCCCGAGTTTTCGGTAGTTCTTTTCTAGCAGGCCGGTGTTTGGCTCGACGGCAACAACCTCGTCGGCATCTCCGATCACGTGGATGATCGGCACCTTCGCGGCAGCAAGCGGTTCGAGTGTGCGAACGGGTTGGAACGCGTATCCAAGCGCAAGTTTGTCGTTCGGAAATCCGTAAGCCTTCTTCAGTGCATCCCAGTCCGAGGGGCTTTTGGTGTAAGGCCATGTGGTGAAGTCGCATACCGGAGCATCACCATAGATCACCGCGACTTTGTCTGGGTTGTGGATTGCCCAATTGTAGGCGTAGAGTCCACCCCGGCTGAGGCCCTCAAGAACGACTCGGGGGTTGAGTTTGAACTTGCCTTCGGTTACTTCGCGGTAGAACGAACTGAGTTGGAAAGTGGGCAACGGTGCGCCAAACGTGTTCCCAACATCCACATATCCGAGGTGGTAGCCCTTGTTCAAAAGGGCGAGATCCGTTTCTGGACGGTGGTCGAAAAACTCCATTCGCCAAATCCACGGGCGACCTGGCGCAGCCTTCTTGGGTTCGACCAAAAGCGCTCGCCGCCCTGCCACTTCAAAGTCGTGTTGAACAAATCCGTGGTAGCTAGATTGGTTCATGGATATGGCGGCAAGCAACGGTGCGAGCATTCATCCAGTGTAGCGAAAGTCTCAGCGCCAAATTTTCAACAACAACTTCCAAGTGCGAATCGTAGACGTTAGCAAATGAGTTACGAGACAATCCTCGCGATTCTGAAATCGGAATCTGACCAGCGTAAAAAGCGGACACGAACCTTGAACACAATCCTGCTCGCCGTCCTTGCCCTTCAGGCAGGGTCGCTGGGATACTTGGTCGGAACGGGTAAGGAATCTTTCGGAGGGGCTTTGATCTCTCTCTTGCCGATGCTCGCGCTGCTCGGAGCTAGCGTCGGATTCTCTCCGAAGGCAAAGTCAGCCTTGATCGAAGCCACCAAAACCGGCGATACGCAAATTGTTGGTCACCTATGCGAGGCGCTGGCTTCCGGAGATCCAGCCCTCGTCTCGCTTGCCCGTACGAGCTTGAAAGAACTCTTCCCCCTGCTCACTGAAAGCGCTGAGCCGCTCGACAAGGTGCAACACGCAGCGCTCCTCCACGGAATGCGCTTTGCCGAACTCGCGAAGGACCTTGACTTCATCGCCCTCGCTGTTCGAGCGCTTGCGAAGATCGGGCGGGCCGAATCAATTTCCACTCTTGAGCAGTACACGAAAGTTGACGACACAAAGCTCCGAGCGGCTGCCCTCGTCGCCCTACCAGACCTCCGGATGCGCTTGGCACGGGAGATCATTCAAAGGGCGATCTCAGACGTCGATGCTCGTCGCGAGTTGAAGCAAGTCGACGAGCAACATCTGACTCACTGAGGTTCAAAAGAATCGATGTGAATTCGCGAAAGATCTGCTCCAGCGATGTAGCACTTCCTCTGGGCGAGCTTGACCAGGGCAGGATGACCGCAGCTGTAGACCCGATACCCCTCCAAGTCGGGGAGGTCTTGGAGGGCAAGTTGCAGTGGATTCCCTTCGCGGCAGGTTGAGCCTTCCTCCACTGCATCGGCGCACGGAACGAACACGAAGTTCGGGTGTCGCCTACTGAGGGCTTGCAATTCATCTCCAAAGTAGAGCCCTGCTACTGTTGAGGAGCCATGGTAAAGCGTGATCGGAGCGGGATGACCAGCGTCCAGCGCGTCGTTCAACACCCCCCAGATCGGAGCGAGCCCCGTGCCCGAAGTCACCATCAGAAGTGGTTCATGCGCGGAATCCGAGGGATAGACGCATGTGCCCATCGGTCCATGTACCGTCAACTTCGCACCCACGATCGACGCATCGCTCACTCGCGTACTCATCTGTCCACCAGGGATGAGACGAATCTGAAAGTCAATCTCCCCGGAGCTCAGGCTCGTGGGCGTCGCAATTGAGTAACTCCGTTGGAGTCCGTCTTCCCATTCAACCCGCACAAACTGGCCGGCTCGGTAGGTGAATCCGTCAGCTAGGCGAAGGCGAAGATGAACGACCGAGGGCGATAGAAATCGATGCAGAGTGATTTCGGCGGCCCACTTCGGCACGGCTGCTTCACCAGGGAAATACACCTCCTCGACTTGCTCGACTCTTGTCTGGCAACTTAGGAAGTGTCCGCTGGACCTCAGCGACTCAGATAAACCAGCGGTGGCTGACTTTGCATCGAGGGGACTCGTGGAGCGTAGTAAACATCTCTGACACGCACCTGATTTACAACCGTGGTCAACCGGATGCCCTGATTCGATCAAGGCATCCAGCACGGTCGAGCCATCGGGAGCTGAGACCTGGCCCCCTTCAAATTCAAAGGTCGCCAATTAAATGCGACCGAGCACGGCTTCTCGGGTGGTCTCGGCCAGGGCCGCAACTTCGGAGATTAACTCGTTCGAAACTCCCATATCTTTGAGAGTCGCGCCAAGGTTTTCGACGACGGCATCGAAATGAGAATCGTTGAGGCCGCGAGCGACGAGGTGTGCGTGTCCATTCTTCATGTCCTGGCCGGAGTAGTTCGCTGGGCCGCCAAAGACCATCGTCAAGAACGCCTTCTGTTTGCCCGCCTGCTTTTCCATATCAACACCCTCAAAGTAGGTGTTGATTCGGTCGTCAGCGAGAACCTTTCGGTAGAAGCGATCAACGGCAGCATCGACAGCGCCAGCGCCACCGAGTTTTTCGTAAAGAGTGCTCATGTTCACCCTAGATGATGTGAGCATCCTCAGAGAGCTTCTATGATGCAGATCATAGAATGGAACGTTAATCGAGAAGCGCTTCCATTTGTGCGAGCTGAAGGATCTCAATGTGTTTTGATTTGGTAACGATCACCCCTCGCTTCTGCCATTCGCTCATCACTCGAATGGCAGATTCGACCGTCGTTCCGGCCATCTCCGCCAGGGCTTGCCGAGTCAGCGGGACGGTGAGAATCGTGCCAGTTGGAGTGGGTTCGCCGTAGGATTCTGCGAGCACGAGAAGCACTTGCGCAATCCGAACCTCAACTCTGCTTGTGGACATGCGAGTGAGCATCGCGTGCGCTCGCGTCAAGCGGTCTGATGTCCGACCAATGAGATGGTCCTTCAACACCATGTTCTCACGATAATAGGGAAGAAAGCGCTCTTTAGACACTCGCAAGTAGTGCGTCTCACAGACCGCAAACGCAGCCTGGGGACACCCTGAACCTTTGATGGTGCCCAACATTCCCAGCACTTGGTCAGGGCCAAAGATCTCGGTCGTCACATCAACTCCTTGAGAAGTCGAGCGGGTCATCTTTACAAAGCCAGCGGCAATCGCGACGAAAAAATCTACGTCCTTCCCCTTGATCCACAGAGATTCACCGCGATTGGCCGCCGCCATTTTGCTATTTGCCGCGATGTCCTGCAGAGCCTCCTCGGGAAGCGCAAGCATGACCTGGCACTTTCGAAGGACCCCAATCGGCGTGAAGGAGGGGCGCATATCTAGCCGCTGCCCTTTTGAGGGCGAGGCCCAAAATCGTTTGCGATGCTTCCGTGAGTCGCGAGTCGATTGCTCGTGATGATCTTGCCGTCTCCATCAACCCAAGAGAGCCTGTCCGCTTTCCCGGAGAGCGCTCCGGTGAAGGCATAGTCGGGGCCGGGTCGACCGAAAACATCTGATCGCTTTGAGCCGACACGGTTGCCACCCTTCAACTCGCCATAGCCGACGCTTAGCAGGTTATTCGTGGCCTTTACATAATCCTGGCCCGTCCAAAGCGCTGCCCGACCCTGTTCAAGGTTTAGAAAGATGTTGTAGTTGGCGTAGATCGTCGTGTTCTTAGAAGTCACCGTAACGACCGGCGATGAAAACGGCGTCACGATCGTGTTCTGGATTAAGTAGATGTCTCCCAATCGGGTGCCTTTTTCTACGCCAAAGTGGATTACACCTCGGTTGCCCTTGCAGTTCGGATCTTTCACGATTCTATTCCCGATCAGCACAGCGTTTGAGTTCGGGCGAGTCGTGTCCCACGCCTCAGGAAGATCAATCTCGCGGTTGGCAGCATCGTGAATCCAGCAGTTAGTGATCTCGATGTAGTGAGCGCGGCTCTTCACGTTGTGGCCGGTGGTTGAATTCCGAATTTCGCACGAGCGGAGCGCAACGCTTGTGCCACCTAGGTAGAGATTATGGTTGTAGCCAGGGTCCTTCAAGTTGCCATTGGAGTGAATCAAGCAGTATTCGATCACCTGGTTGACGGCGGCGTTCTTGTTCTCCGGCTGCCCGTTTGACATGATCCCCATGTCGTTGTCGTGGATGAGGCAGTTTCGGACCGTCACTTGGTTTGCGGCCTGGATTCTGACGCCCGCACCGTTGAAAGTCGAGTTGTGGGCTCCAGAGAGGTCTAGGTTCTCGATCTTCGCCCCCTCGCCCTCGGGGTCGACCTGAATGATCGCTCTGGGCACAGAACCATCACCCGAGTATTCAAATCCATCACCCTTAATCGACACAGGCTTGGTGTCGATGCCGCGAATCGTAAGCCCGGGTGTTTGGATTCGAACAGCGGACTTCGCATACCCGGTCGGATCGGGGAATATAGCGATCGTGTCCCCGCTCTTGGCCGCTTTCACTGCCACTTCGATTCGCGAATAGGCTTTACCTGGTCCAACCTCGAGGGTTGTCGGCAGCATCAACGGCAAAGAAATCCCGATCATGAGCATGGTGGAGTAAGTATGAGACGAATTTGACTGCTTCTGAGTTCGGATGGGACATCGCGCCGAGGACGGGTCAAACTAGACATCATGCCGGTTGATATTCTTGCCATTGGCGCCCACATGGGTGACGAGATTGCCTGGGGAATGACGCTCGCCGCCCACAAACGACAGGGCATGAGCATCGGAATGCTCCACATCACGCCGGGGGAAAAGGGCCACAAAACGATGTCGCCCGAGGACTACGCTGCCCAGAAGCACATCGAGGCACGACAGTGTGCGGAGGTGCTTGGCTCTGAGATGTGGGCGCTCGACTACAAAGATGGTGAGGTGCCGACTGACACCGAGGTGAAGATGCAGGTCGCCAAAGTCATCCGCGAGGCCCGACCACGATTGATCATCACGCACTGGAAGGGCAGCATGCACAAGGACCACACCGCCACCCACGAGATGATGTCAGACGCACGATTCTATGCAGGCATCGCTGGGTTTGATCTCGGCACCCCAGCCCACTGGGCGGGCACGATTCTCTACGGCGAGAACTGGGAAGATCTTCGCGGCTACGTGCCGGAAACATTTGTCCGTCTCTTGCCCGAGGATCTTGAAGTGTACGAGAAGGCAATGCGGTGCTATGCGCTCTTCAGGGGCGAGGTTTCTCCGTTTCCCTACCTTGATTACTACAAGGCTCTTTGCCACTCACGGGGCGCAGAGACGATGTCTGGGCTTGCCGCAAGCTTTGCCGTCCCGCCAGAACAACACCGCAAGGTTCTCAACGCCTTAATCAGCTAGCGCGCCCAAGAATTTCGATGATTCGGTGGAGCATTTCCTCTACCAAATCGTCGCTCTCCTCTTGGGTTTCAGCTTCTGAATAGATGTGGATCACCGGCTCGATGTCGTCTGGCAAGATCAACACCCAGCCAGTGCCCTTCACCCACTTCAGACCCTCTTGCATCTCGATTTGCCCGTCTGTGAGGTGCTCCTCGGCAAGCGTGCGCATGACCTTGCCTTTCTCTTCCCAAGAGACGGGGGCTTGCGTCGAACTAATGCAGAACGAAGGCACGTTGCGAGTGATGTCGGTGAGGCTGAGTCCAGACTTTTGGAGAAGGGAGACGAGAATGCCGAACCCAAACGGAGCATCAAACCCGGGGTGAAGAACCGGGAAGATGAATCCCCCACGCTCGTCTCCTGCGAGGTTAGCATCGGCAGTGAGAGCCGTGGACATCAACTCTCGTACTCCTGATTTTGCCCGAATGACAGTCGCCCCGTGCTCGATCAGGGCACGCTCAAGTCGGACAGGAGTCGTTGCGCCGAGGACGATCCTCGACCCAGGACGCATCTCTGCGTAGAGTGAGCCAAGGGCTGCGAGCAACGTGTTGCCCTCGATACGCTCGCCAAGGTTGTCGACGATCGTCAGCCGTTCACCCTCTTCGGTAAACAAGACACCCATGTCGTATCCAAGTCGACCGACGATTTGAGCCATGTTTCGGACATGGTTTTCGATCTCGATTTCGGTTCGGGGAGCACGTCGAGCGTCGCTGAAAGAGTTGAGCGAAATGGACTCGACGCCCATCCGTTCTAGCATCGCGGGGTAGCTGCTGCCAAGAGCTGAGTATCCGTAGTCGCAGACCACTTTGAGCCTGCGTTTTGGGACGAGCTGGAGGTGTCGGAAGAAGTCGGCTTGATACTCCTCTACCGCTCGGCTAACGAACTCCATCGCCCCGATTTCTTCCGAGTCTGCCCGCTTGAAATCTTCGCGGAAGAACGCGCTTTCGACTTTGCGTTCAAGCTTGCGAGAGAGGTAAGCACCATCCTCGTCCATCATTTCGATCAACGTGACACGTGCGTTTCCGGGCAACTTTCGAACGTGCATCGCGGCGGTGACCCCGCTATGGCGAATGAAGTGCCGGGCAACTGGGAGGGCTGCGCTTCGCATGTCGAGCACCTGGCAGCCGACGCTGAGCAACGAGCTAATCAGTGCCCGTTTTATCATTCGCGAACTTTTCGTGCTATCTCGGGAGGTGACTATTCGGCAACCTGATGGGAAAAGCGAGCCAAAGGCGCTTCCGAGTCGGCAGGCAAAGTCGGGCGTGATCTCGATGTTGCTGAGGCCCGCAACTCCAAGATCGCGGAAGAGCGTTCCTCGCCACTTGTTGCCCCAAATGAGGGACATCGTGACGATCGAACCTCGCTCGACAACCTTGTCTGGCCAGATTTTCACCCGTGGCCGAACCGTGCTCCCGGCATCAATCAGACAGCGGTCGCCGATCACAGAGTCTTCGCGGAGGATGCAATCGCGCTTGATCGTCGTTCGAGAGCAGACGACGGCAGCGTTGGCGATCACCTTCGGTCCAATGTAACAACTGTCCCATATCACCGACCGATTGATGACGGCGCCCTCTTCGATGAACGAGTTTTCTCCGATCACGGCATAAGGGCCGATGCGGGCTCCTCGTTTGATTTTTGTGTTTCGGCCCACGCAAACGGGAGGGATGATCTCGGCCGTTTCATCGATCGAGCAGTTTGGTGAAATGTAAACCCCAGTCTCGCTGTGGCGCCCCTGAATCGGAAGGTTGACGCGCCCTGCAAGCATGTCTTCGTGAGCTTCGCGATATTGTGTGAGTGATCCGATGTCGGCCCAATACTCCTCCATCACGTATCCATACATCGGCAAGCCTTGATCTAAGAGCTGCGGGAAAATGTCGCCGCTCCAGTCGTAGTTCTTGCCCGGCTCCATGAACTTGAAGATCTCAGGTTCCAGGATGTACATGCCCGTGTTCACGGTGTCGGAGAAAACTTCGGACCAACTCGGCTTTTCGAGGAAGCGGCTCACCCTGCCGTCGGCATCTGTGATGACGACGCCGAAGTCGAGAGGGCTTTTGACGCGGTAGAGGATGAGCGTCGCTAGGCTCTTCTTTTCCTTGTGAAATGCGATCGCCTTTTCTAGATCCACGTCGGTGAGGGCATCGCCGCTCACAATCACAAACGTGCCATCGCTCAGTTGGTCTTCCGCTTGCTTCACCGCACCCGCAGTTCCGAGCGGAGTCGTCTCGTGGGTGTAGGTGATATTGACGCCGAAGTCGCTACCATCGCCAAAGTAGCCCTCGATTTCTTCGGCAAGGTAGAACACGGTCGCGATGACATCGGTGATCCCCGCGCGGGCGAGGTGCCGGACGATGTGCTCCATGATCGGCTCGTTACAGACCGGCGCCATGGGCTTCGGACGATTCGCCGTCACGGGTCTAAGCCGCGATCCCT